>JBJMWH010000352.1:0-8257 GCA_045810245.1 Burkholderiales bacterium
GCTGGTGGGGCCTGCTCGCGCCGGCGAAAACGCCGCGCAACACGGTGGATCTGCTAAACCGCGAGCTGCGCGCCGCGCTCGAGGTGCCGGAGGTGCGGCGCACGCTGCTCGATCAGGGCATGGACCCGGCGGGCGGCACGCCCGAGCAATTCGGCGCGCTCATCAAGGCCGACATGGACAAGTGGGGCGAGATCGGCCGCCGGCTCGGCGTGAAGCTCGACTAAGCCGCAACTCGGCGCTCCAACTTAAGGGGCTTGGCCGTAGATCGCGTTTACCGCGGCGACAATCCGCGGCGGCTGCGCCCAATCCGGGTACTTCGCGCGGAACTCCACTCGCAGCACGTCGGACGCTTCGCCCGCGGATTTTCCCGCGCGCTTGAGCTCGGCCACGCGCTCCTGGAGACCTTTCAGGTAGGCGCGATATTGTCCGATGATCGACGCGTCCGCGAGCGGCCCGTGCGAGGGCACGAGGCGCTGCGCCTTGAACGCATCCAGCGCCCCGAGGCTCTCGAGCCAGGTATCGGCGCGCGACTGCGGCGTGGCGAACGCCGGAAAGACGCCGCTCATCGCGAGATCGCCCGGGAATAGCACACGGTCCTCCTCGACGAAGAATGCGGTGTCGCCGCGCGTGTGGCCGGGACCGAGCCGGACCATCCTCACGCGCACGCCGCCGAGGTCGAGCACCTTTTCGGTGTCGAAGAGCTCGTCGGGTTTGCGAAACGCGGTAAATCCCTGAAGTACTTCGGCGACCACGGGAGAGCGGCTGGAAAAGATCTTCACCCACTCCATGCCCATCTCGTCGACGTCCTGCTGCTGCGCCCGGGCCCGGATGAGCTTCGCTGTCGGCGGAAGGCCGGCCTCTCCCGTGGTGTGCTCGGGATGGAAATGGGTGGTCACGATATAGAGCTCGCGGTTGCGGCTCACCTTGGCCGTTTCCCGCGCTACGGCCTCGCCGCTGCGCGCGCCGAGACCCGGGTCGACGATCAGGGTCGCGCGCCTGCCCACCACGATGCCCACATTCGGCACCATGGGCACCAGCTCATCTGGAATCGCGTACACGTGCTCCGAGATCTTGACTGTGGTGCCTTCCTTCACGATCGGCGGCGTCTGCGCTTGTGCGTATCCGATCATCAGGAACGAAAAGAAGAAACAAAGGATGAGCTTCATTCGCTCTTCACTCCGGTTGAATCCCGATGTCCTGAATGATCTTTCTGAACCTCGGAATGTCGCGCCGCACGAGCTCGCGGAGCGCCTCGCCGGTCCCGCCGGTGGGCTCGAGCCCGGCCGCGCCGAGCCGCTCCGCGACTCCCGGCGCGGCGAGCGCGCCCTTCATCGCCTCGTGCAAACGCTCGGCGATCGGCCGCGGCGTCCCGGCGGGAAGCGCAAACGCGAAGTAGGTCGGCACGAGCGTGTCGTCGTCCGCGCCGGCTTCGCCGAGCGTCGGCACGTCGGGAAGCAACACCGAGCGGCTTGGCGCACCGATGGCGAGCGCGCGCAGCCGTCCGTCGCGCACGAACCCGAGCACCGCCGCGGGCGAGGCGATCGTCACTCCGGCCTCGCCTGCGACCACCGCTTGCACCGCCGGGCCCGCGCCCTTGTATGGCACATGAGTGAGGTCGATGCCGAGCCGCGCTTTCAGCGCTTCGATGTTGAGCTGCGCCATGCTTGCGATGCCGAAGCTCGCATAGTTGATGGCCCTGGGCTTTGCCTTGGCAAGCCGCGCGAGCTCGCTTAACGACTTCACCGCAAGCTTCGGATCGACCACCAGCACGTACGGCGCCGTAGTGACGATGCCGACGTACTCGAAGTCCCGCAGCGGGTCGTACGGCAGGCTCTTGTAGAGGCTCGGGTTGACGCCCAGCGCACCGCGATCGGTGAGGAGCAGCGTATAGCCGTCGGGCGCGGACTTCGCCACCGCCGCCGCGCCGACGAGCCCGTTCGCCCCCGGACGGTTCTCGACTACGACCGGCTGGCGCAGCGCCTCACCCATGCCCTGCCCCACGGTGCGCGCCGTCAGGTCGGCACCGCCGCCGGGCGTGAAGGACACGATCAAGCGGATGGGACGCGAGGGGTACGCCTCCTGCGCGGACGCAAAGCCGCTCCATAGGAAAAACAATGCGCCGACGAAGATGACGCACAAGCTTCGTCGTTTGGCTGCCCTTACGATTCGAGCTGCCACCAGCCGACCCCCATGCCCATGATGCTGCGGAACAGCGGCTCGTAGACGAGGAACTCGGGCTTGTGCGCTCCGACCGCGCCGAGGAGGACGATCCACTGCCGCAGCTCTGCTTCGCCGTGCTCGATCAGTTCAGAGGACGTGAGCCCGGCGAGCCGGTGGCCCTCGCCGGCGCGCATCCAGGCGACGATGCGGCGATCGAATTCGACGCTGATGTCGCCGACGTAGCGCGAGCCGACGTGGTGGGCCCACGGGTGGGAAGGCGAGAAGTGCGACAGTCCGCCCGAGCCGCAGAGGACGATGCGCCGGCCGCCGAGCCGTCGATCGATCACGCGCCGCAGCGCCTGGCCGAATGCATAGCAGCGCGAGGGGCCAGGCGCCGGTGGATGCACTGCGTTCACGAACACCGGGACCACCGGTATCCCGCTCTCGCGCACGAGGTAGAGGATCGGCTCGACGTGAGCATGCGAGAGCAGCCTCCCGTCCCGGAAAGAGGTCGAGAACGCGACGTCGAAGCCCTCGTCCAGGCAGCCCTCCACCAGCATGGCGGCGACTTCCGGATGAGCCGCGACCTGTGCCGCCTGCTTGCGGTCCCAGTCGTCGGCGACGTAGTCCCCGCCGGTGTAGACGAGAAGCTGCGGCAGGTTATCGGGCCCGAAATTCTCGGTCTGGTCGTCGCCGACCATGAGTACCACGTCGGCCCGCGTGTGGTTCAAGCGCTCCCGGATCGAGCGGTGCGCATCCCGGATGCCCGCGTAGCGAGCGCGGTTGTCTTCCAGCGTTTCGGCGCGCGCCTCCGCCGTGTCCGCCGCAGGCCGGCCGGCCTTGCGCTCGACGTTCGTCTTTGAGCGCGCGCGCCGCGCGTCCCAGGTCTCCGGCTCCTGGAACGTATAGGCGTGCGAGGTGGCAAAGGCGCAGACGAGCGGCACCCGGACACCTTACCTGAAGCTCTAGAGCGGCTTGATCTCCACTTTGCGCCACTTGATGGCGCCGCCGGGCGCGTCCTTCGGTCCGTTGCCGAACTGCAGCGCAAACGGTCCTTGAGCGAGCTTGCTGTCGTTCACGTCGACGGTCTTCTGCCCGTTGAGCACCACGACGAGGTTCGTGCCGCGCGCGGTGATCTCGTAGGTGTTCCACTTGCCGCCCGCCTTCGGCATCGGATCGACCTTGGCGACGTTCACGATGGCGCCGGTGCCGTAGCTTGGATCGGGCCGTTGGTCGTAAACGTTGACTTCGTAGGCCGTCTCGGCACCGATCTTGTTCCGGTCCTGCGCGCGGAGGAAGATGCCGCTATTCGTGGTGTGGTCGGCCCAGAACTCGGCACGGATCTGGAAATCCTTGTACGAGTTCTTCGAGACCAGATAGCCGCCCTTGCCCCGGTCGGCGACGACGGCGCCGTCTTCGGCTCTCCAGTTTGCTTCGCCGATCTGGTTCCAGTTCTCCAGGCCCTTGGTTCCGTCGATGAGCTTGGTCCATCCAGCGTCACTTCCCGGCATCATCGAGCAGCCGGCAACGACCGATACGAATGCGAACAGCGCTGCAGCGGGTAAAGACAGGCGTTTCATGGCATTGCTCCCCTAGGATTCCGCCGGCACCGCAGCGGGCGCGGCCATTCTACGCGCAGTAACATAGCTATGAACATCCCGTCCAGGACTGCGATGCAAGCCGACGATGCCAAAAGCCTGAAGGGCCAGCCCTTCACCGAGACCTTCCGCGAGTTCATGGAGCGCCTGCGCGCGGCGGGCGAGCTCATCGACATCCGTCAGCCCGTGGACATCCGCCACATTGCGACGCTGGTCGATCAATCGGACAAGGCGCTCTTCTTCCATCGGCCGGTGGGGTACGACATGCCGGTCGTCTCGGGCCTCATCCGCTCACGCAGCCGCGCCATCATGTCGATGGGCTGCGCCGACTACGCGGAGATCGAAGCCAAGCTGCAGCATGGCATCGACCACCCGATCCCGCCGCGGCACGTCGCGAGCTCTCCGACGAAGGAGCGCATCCTGTCGGCGGAAGAAGTGGATCTGTTCCGCCTGCCGGTGCCGATGTCCTCGATCTACGACGGCGGCCCGATGATCACCGCGGGCGTGGTCATCGCGCGCGATCCCGAGCACGGCATGAACAGCGGCGTCTACCGCTTCATGCTGAAGGAGCGCGCCCTCACCGGCATCGATATCGTCACCCCGAACAACATGCGCCTCTTCGCGCAACGCGCCTACGAGGCGGGCAAGCCCTGCCCGATCTCGATCTCGATCGGCACCCACCCGATGGAGATCATGGGCGCGGGCTATCGCGCGCCGATCGGCCTGGACGAAATGGCGATCACAGGCGGCATCCGCGGTGCCGCGGTGGAGCTCGCGCCGTGCGAAACCATCGACCTGCCGTACGTGGCCGATGCGGAGATTGTGCTCGAAGCGGAGATCCTGCCCACCGGGTGGACGCAGCCGGAGGGCCGTTTCGGCGAATTCACGGGCCTGATGGGCGGGCTGCACTGGAACCCGAACGTGCGGGTGAAGGCGCTCCTCATGCGCCGCGATGCCGTCTACTACGCTCTACACATGCCCTGGGAGAACACCTGGCTTGCCGCGCCCACCCGCTATCAGGCGATCCGGCGCGCGCTGCGTACCGCGGGCGTGCAGGTGAAAGACATCAACGTGACGCTCGGCGGGCGAGCGTTCTGGCACGCGGTCATCTCGATCCGCAAGCAGGCGGGTGAGGGGAAGAATGCGCTGCTCGCGGCGCTCTCCGTGATGGATCTCAAGCACGTGGTCGTCGTGGATGACGACATCGACGTCTTCGACCCCACCGAGGTCGAATGGGCCATCGCGACGCGTGTCCAGGCCGACCGCGACGTCATGGTCGTCACACACGCGCGCGGCAAGCCGCTCGATCCAAGCCTCGCGCCGACCCCGCCGGGGGTCGTGCCTACGACTGCCAAGGTCGGCATCGACGCGACGATCGGGGAAGGCATCCCGCGCGAGCGCTATGAGCGCATCTCGTATGCCTACGCGGACCGTGCCCGGATCGCCGACTATCTTGCGGGCAAGACCGACCCGGCGCAGCCCGGCGGGCCTGGCGCCGCCGCGGAGCTCGCTCAGAGGATTTTCGGACTTATAGATAAAACGCCGCTCTACTACACCGAGCTCGCGGACAAGTTTTCCGGCTATGACTTCCAGACCGTCGCGCGCGCGCTGGGCAGCCTGCACGCCGAGCAGAAGCTCTGGCAGGACGCGAAGGGCCGGATCTGCGTGCGCGGCTCCGCGTTCGCGGCGAAGCCCTAGCCGTCTACTTCGAGATCTGAATCAGGCGACCCTGGTCGTCGAGCTGCGGCACGCCGTAAGAGGCGAGGATCGCCTGGATGCGAACGCGGTTGGCCTCGATCAGCCGCTCGACGCGATCGTGCCATTCGCGCTCGCCGAAGCGCACGCCCATGGCGATGCGGAAATCGAACTGGATGGCCGGGTCCGGCGCAAAGGGCACGACCACCACTTCGGCCTTGGTCGCGCGCTTCGCGAAATAACCGGCGATCGGTCCCCACACGAACGCGACGTCGATCGCTCCGGCCACCAGGTCCTTCTCGACGATCTCGCCTGGATAGTGCTCGGGGTCCCCCGACTGTATCTGGTACGGCACTGCCTGGTTGAACAGGCCGTGCTTCAGCACCCAGTCTACCGGCGGGGTCTGGCCGATCACGCCGAGCTTGAGCGACTTCAGCTTCGCCGGCTCGAGCTTCACCAGGTCCTCGGGCGTTTTGACGCCGTCGAGCCCCTTGCCTTTCAGGTACGCGAGCGCGTAAGTCGACCGGTAATAGGGTTTGGTGGTCGCCGCGAGCTCGAAGCCCACCGGCACGCCCGGCACGAGGTCGCACTTGAACCGATCCGAATCGGGCTCGCGCCCGCGCAGCGTATTGCGGATGAAACCCATGCGCTGCGGGAACCACGTGTACTCGAGCTTCCAGCCGAGCTCGGCCGCGAGCAGCTCGACGATCTTGTTCTCGAACCCCTGGCCGGCGCGATTGGAGAACGGCAGGTTGTTCGGATCCTCGCAGACGCGCAGCACCCGATCGTCGCCTGGAGCGGCAAGCGGCTGGCCGGGCGCGGAGATTAGCGCGAGCAGAGACGCTGCGGCGAGGAGCACAGCGCGCGGCGGGCGCCGTCGGCTCACCTTGCCGCCTCCGGCAGTCCCCGCGCGCCTTGCGTGTTGGCCGTGTCGAGCCCACTCACGCCGCGAAAAGTCGCTGCGCTGAAATTCGCCCGCGCAAGGTCGGCACCCGCGAAGTCGGTGTCGATGAACTTCGAGCCGCTCAGGTTGGCGTCTGCGAGGTTGGCGCCGCGCAGGTCGGTGCCGCTGAATTCCGCGCCGACCAGCGTGGCGCCCGCGAGGTTGACTCCCGAAAGGTCGGAAAAGCTGAAATCGGCGCGCGAGAAATCGGACCCTGAAAGATCCGCGCCGCGCAGCTTCGCCGAGACGATATTCGCGCGCATCAGGCCCATCGACTGGTTCTTCATGTCCGCCGCGCCATCCGTGCCTTTCAACACGGCCTGCTCCAGGTTCACCCTTGCCAGGTCGCCGATCAGGCGCGCCCCGGAGAGGTTGGCGCCCTTCAGGTTGGCGTCTTTCAGCTGGATCGAGAACATCATAGCGCCCCGCAGATCGGCCGCGGTCAGGTTGGCGCCCTCGGCGAAGCTGACGGTGAGATTGCAGCGCGAGAGATTGGCGCTCGTCAGGTCGCTGCGGTTGAGCACCGCCGCCCCGAGATTGGCGCCCTTGAAATCGAGCCGCGAGAGATCCAGACCGGAGAGATTCTTGGCGTAGAAATCGGCAGGCGCGGACGGCGATGCCCGCTCGAGCGCCGCCACCGCCTGTTCGCGCGTCAGCCTCTCGTGGCCCGGCCAGTCGGCCGCGCCAGCCGACTGTGCCAGCAGGACCGCCGCCAGGAGGAGGCGGCGCGAGCGCTTCATTTCAGCTCTTCGAGCCGCCCGGGTTGGATAGCACCGTCGGAGCGTCCCTTCAGGTACGCATAAAGACCGTCGAGGTTGTCGGTGACCGTCTTGCTGCCGTCGAAGTTCGGCATGCCCTTCTCCGGGCGCCCTTTCATGAGCGTCTGCTTGAACTCGTCCTTGGACAATCGGCGCATCGACTCGAGCAGCGAGGGCCCGACCAGCCCTTCCTGCTTGGCGCCATGGCAGCGCTCGCAGGCGAGCGCGCGCCAGGTGCGCCAGCCTTCAAGCGTCGCCTTGTCGACCTTGTTGCCGTCCGCGACCTGGTAGAGCTTGTCGTCGGCCGCTAGGCCCGCTTCGAGACCGGCAAGCGCGAATGCGAGGCCGGCGATCCATCGGCTGATTTTCACCTTCGTGCACTCCTGCCAGACAAAAAGGGCTGAGTCCCGGAGGATCTCAGCCCCTTCGACCTTCAAAGCCGCGGCGAGTTTACGGCAGCGAGAAAACGGTGAGCACGCCACCGAGCTGAGTGAACTTGTTCAGGTCCTTGTAGCCGCCCACGGCGCCGAGCCCGTCGGTGTCCTTCTCCAGGCCGGCTGCAAGACCGATGCCGGCCCAGCCGCCGATTCCAGAGAGCACGCCGATGTACTGCTTACCCTTGTATTGCCACGTGTTCAGGTTGCCGATGATCCCCGACGGCGTCTTGAACTTGTAGAGCTCCTTGCTGATGTCGTTGGCGTCGACGCACTTCACGTACCCTTCGAGCGTGCCGTAGCAGGCGACTCCGCCGGCGGTGACGAGCGCGCCGCTCCACACCGAGAACTTCTCCGCCTTGGACTGAACGATCTTGCCGGCGCCGGCATCCCACACGATGAAGTTGCCCATGCCGCCGTGGCTACCCGGCGCCGGGTACATCGAGAGCGTGGCGCCGACATACGGCTGGCCCGCGGTGTACTCCACCTTGAAGGGCTCGTAGTCCATGCACACGTGGTTGGTCGGCACGTAGAACATCTTGTTGGCCGGGTTGAACGCCGCCGGCTGCTGATCCTTGGTGCCGAGCGCCGCCGGGCAAATGCCTTTGGTGTTGACGTCCGAGCCTTGGGCCTGCGTGCTGAACTGCTTCACCACCTGCGGCCGGCCGG
>JBJMWH010000353.1:0-15128 GCA_045810245.1 Burkholderiales bacterium
GTGAAGAGGACCATCATCGACCTCTGGCAGACCGGGACCATCGACCACAGCCTGCGCCTCGGGGGCTCGGTACTGAAGCGCCTCGGCACGGTGAATACCCTGCACAAGCCGAATGTGGAACAGGCGAGCTTCGCGGTGCTGACGGCGCCGAACATCCCGTCGATCCTGGTGGAGACCGCGTTCATCTCCAATCCCGAGGAGGAAAAGCGGCTGAACGACGAGGACTACCAGGACAAGCTCGCGCAGGCAGTGCTCGACGGGATCCGCGACTACTTCGCCAAGCACCCGCCGCGCCCTGCCTCGCCTCTGGCACTCAATTAGAGGTAGGCCTGCTCTTCATGCGCCTGGAATTCAGCCACGCAATGATTCCAGGAGAGATGGACAGCGCGACGATCGCGAGGATCACCACCGTCAGGTTGCTCCGGATGAGCGGGATGTTGCCGAAGAAGTAGCCCGCGGTGCAAAGCGAGCCAACCCAGATGAACGCGCCGGCGACACAGAACGCGAGATAACGCAGGTAGGGCATGCTGCCTACGCCGGCCACGAACGGCACGTAGGTGCGCACGATCGGCACGAAGCGCGCCAGGATGATGGTCTTGCCGCCGTGACGCTCGTAGAACTCGTGCGTACGCTGCAAGTACACCGGGTTGATCCACCTGCCGAAGAGACGCATGCCGGCCCAACGCCCGATCCAGTAGTTCGAGTTGTCTCCGCAGAGCGCCGCCGCAATCAGCGTGGCGACGACCGCAAGGAGTTGCATCTCGCCGAGCGCGGCCAGCGTTCCGGCGACGAAAAGCAGCGAATCGCCCGGCAGGAACGGCGTAACCACGAGCCCGGTCTCGCAGAACACGATGACGAAGAGCAGCCCGTAAACCCAAATGCCATGCTGCTTCACGAACTCGCCCAGATGCAGGTCGAGGTGAACCACGAGATCCCACAGGAAGGCGAGAAGCTCCATCGGCCGATTGTATAATCTGCGCGCCTCTCGCTCCGCGCCTCCCGCGAATGTCCGCCTCCGCCGTCCTGACCAATCCCAGCGTGCAGCGCGTGCGAGCGGCGCTCGAGCGCGCCGGAATGCCGGCCGGGATCGTCGAGCTTCCCGGCGCGGCGCGCACGGCGAAGGCGGCCGCCGAGTTTCTCGGCGCCTGCCGCGTCGACGTGGCAAAGCTGGCGCGGCTCCTCGACGAGCCGATCGCCAAGGCCGACGCCGAATTCGTGCGCCGGCAAACCGGCTTCGCCATTGGCGGGGTCGCGCCCGGCGGACAGGGCGTGTCTACTGAGTTCGTGGAGAAAGCACTGGCGGCGCGGGAAGCGGAGCTCGCGGCGTGAGCTCGATCCGGGTGCTGCCGGAGCTGCTGGTGAGCCAGATCGCGGCGGGCGAAGTGGTGGAGCGTCCGGCCTCGGTGCTGAAGGAGCTGATCGAGAACGGCATCGATGCCGGCGCGAGCGCGATCACCATAACGCTCGATGAAGGCGGCATGCGGCGCGTGCAGGTGGAGGACGACGGCGAGGGCATCGCGCGCGAGGACCTGCCGCTCGCGCTGGCGCGGCATGCGACGAGCAAGATCCGCAGCCTGGTGGACCTTGAGGGCGTCGCCACGATGGGCTTCCGCGGCGAGGCGCTCGCCTCGATTGCGTCGGTCTCGCGCGTGTCGATCGCGAGCCGGACTAACCATGCCGCGCACGGCGCCGCGATCACCGCGGAAGGCGCGCAGCTCGGCGAGGTTACTCCCGCGGCGCGCGCGCCGGGGACCACCGTGTCGGTCGCCGACCTCTATTTCAATACGCCAGCCCGGCGCAAGTTCCTGCGCACCGAGGCGACCGAGCTCGGGCATTGCGACGAGGCATTCCGGCGCGTCGCGCTCGCGCGTTGCGACGTCGCCTTCACTTTGAAGCACAACGGACGCGTCAGCCGCCATGTGCGCGCGCAGACGCTCGCCGAGCGTGCGGCATTGCTCCTCGGCGACGAGCTGGTTTCGGCGAGCGTGCCGATCGAGGCGCGCAGCGGCGGCCTCGCGCTGACCGGCCTCGCCGGCCTGCCGCAGGCGGCAAAGCCGCGCGCCGAGACCCAATACTTCTTCGTCAACGGCCGGTTCGTACGCGACCGGGTGCTGGCGCATGCGGTGCGCGAAGCGTATTCACAGCTCCTGCACGGCGATCGCCAGCCGGCCTACGTGCTGTTCCTCGAGCTCGATCCGCGCGCGGTGGATGTAAACGTTCACCCGGCCAAGACCGAAGTGCGCTTCCGCGACTCGCGCGCCGTACATCAGTTCGTCAAGCACGCGCTCGAGCGGGCGCTTTCCGCCACTGCCACGGACGCTCCAGTGGCGTACGCATCTGTGTCACATGGAACTGCAATTCAATCTTCGTTCGGACTCGCCCAGCCCGTAGCTGCGTACCAGGCGTTCATGGGTTCGGCGCTTCCCGCAGCGTTGCCATACGCCGAGAAGGCGCCGCCGCTCGGCTATGCGCTCGCCCAACTTCACGGGGTGTACATCCTGGCGCAGAACGAGGCCGGACTCGTGCTCGTGGACATGCACGCCGCCCACGAACGCATCGTGATGGAGAATCTCAAGCGCAACCTCGACACCGGAACGGTGCAGCGCCAGGCGCTGCTCGTACCGGCAGTGCTCTCCGCAGAGGCGCTCGATATCGCCACGGCCGAGGAGAATCGCGAGGTGCTCGAGCGCCTCGGCCTCGAGCTGGCGGTGTCCGGACCGAACGAACTTTCGGTACGCGCTGCGCCGGCTGCGCTCGCCGCGGGGGATATCCCGGCGCTCACGCGAGACGTGCTGCGCGAGATCCGCGAGTTCGGCGGTAGCGAAGCGCTGAGCGCGCGCCAGAACGAGCTCCTCGCCACGATGGCCTGCCACGCGGCAGTGCGCGCGAACCGCTCGCTGAGCGTCGCCGAGATGAACGCGCTGCTCCGCGAAATGGAGGAGACCGAGCGCTCCGGCAGCTGCAACCACGGCCGTCCGACGTGGTACCAGCTCACGCTCGCGGACCTCGATCGCCTGTTCCTGCGTGGGCGCTGAAAAGATCCTCGTCGTGACCGGAGGCGGCCGCGGGATCGGCGCCGAGACCGCGCGCCTTGCGGCGCAGCGCGGCTACGCGGTCGCAGTCAACTACCGCGAGAACCGCGCCGCGGCCGAATCGCTGGTGAAGACCTTGGAAGGCCAAGCGATCGCGGTGCAAGGCGACGTTGCCTCGGAGGCCGACGTGGTGCGCCTCTTCCAGACCGTCGACCGCGAGCTAGGCCGCGTCAGCGCGCTCGTCAACAACGCCGGCGTGGTCGACCGCGGCACACGGGTCGCCGAGATGACCGCCGCGCGTCTCCAGCGCATGTTCGCCATCAACGTCACCGGCAGCTTCCTGTGCGCGCGCGAAGCGGTGCGGCGCATGTCCACGCGTCTGGGCGGCGCTGGCGGCGCGATCGTGAACGTATCCTCGATCGCTTCGCGCCTCGGCGGCTCCGGCGAATACGTGGACTACGCGGCCTCCAAGGGCGCGATCGACACGTTCACTATCGGGCTGGCGAAGGAAGTCGGCCCCGAAGGGATCCGGGTCAACGCGGTGCGCCCCGGCATCATCCGAACCGAGATCCACCTCGCGAGCGGCGATCCTGCGCGCGTCGAGCGCATCGGCGCTACCTCGCCGCTCCAGCGTCCAGGCGAAGCCGTGGAGGTCGCGCGCGCCATTCTCTGGCTCCTGTCGGACGAGGCGTCGTACATGACCGGCGCGCTCGTCGACGTCACCGGCGGCCGCTAGAGCCTTGCCGACGGCGTTCGCCCTGCTCGGGCCGACCGCGAGCGGCAAGAGCGCCCTTGCCCTGCGCCTCGCCGACAAGCACCCGGTCGAGATCATCTCGGTCGACTCGGCCCAGGTCTACCGCGGCATGGACATCGGCACGGCCAAGCCCGGCGCCGCCGAGCGCGCGCGCGTGCCGCATCACCTGATCGACCTCGTCGATCCGGACCAGCGTTATTCTGCCGGCCAGTTCCGCCTCGACGCGATCCGCGTGGTTCTTGAAATCTTGGGACGCGGCAGGATTCCGTTGTTGGTCGGCGGCACGATGCTCTATTACCGAGGTTTGGTCGCCGGCCTGGACGCCCTTCCTCAAGCAGACCAGAAGACCAGGCAGGAGATCGGGTTGGAAGCGCAAAGGCGAGGCTGGCCGGCGCTGCACGCCGAGCTCGGCAGGATCGACCCCAAGGCGGCGGCGCGCATCATGCCGAATGACGCGCAGCGCATTCAGCGCGCGCTCGAGGTGTACCGGATCTCCGGAAGCGCCATTTCCACGCTCCAGCGCGGAGCGAATGAGCCGCTGCCCTTTTTCATCAAAGGCTATGCGCTGGTGCCCGAGCGCGCGGAGCTGCACCGCAGAATCGAGCAGCGCTTCGACGCCATGCTGCGGGGCGGCCTGGTCGACGAAGTCAGGCAGCTGAAGCGGACTTACCGGTTGAGCGCGGACCTGCCGAGCATGCGCGCCGTCGGCTACCGGCAGGCCTGGTCGTTTCTGGAAGGCGAGCTCGACGAGAAGGCGCTCCGCGAGCAAGGACTCGCCGCAACGCGCCAGCTCGCCAAGCGCCAGCTCACCTGGCTGCGAAGCCTGCCGCGGCTCGAGCCCGCGCAGAACCTCGAGGACGGCCTTACTCGGGCTTGATTCCCACCTCGGCGACGACGCGGCGAAAGACCTCGCCCTGCGCCTTGACGAAGGCGGCGAGCTCTTCGGGTGTCGAGCTGCGCGGCTCGAAGGCGAGCTTCTGGAACGATTCGCGCACGTCAGGCCGTTTCAGCACTACCCCGAGCTCGTGCGCGACCCGGCTGACGACGTCCTTCGGCATGTGAGCCGGACCAAACACCGCGCCCCACGGCGTGATCGACAGCGGACGCAGACCCGCCTCCGCAAGCGTCGGCGCCTCCGGCAGGAGCGGACTGCGGCTCGGCAGCAAGGTCGCGAGCACCCTGAGCTTGCCTTCCCTCACCTGCGGCGCGGCGGTGCCGGGCGTGGCGATCGCGAAGTGCACACGGCCACCCAGCAGGTCGACGGACAAAGGCCCGTCGCCCTTGTATGGGATGTGCACTACGTCCAGCTTTTCCTGCTGCACGAGCTGCGCGGTGGCAAGCATGCTGGTGCTGTTGCCGCTGCCGTAGTTGAGCTTGCCTGGATTGGCGCGGATGTACGCCAGGAGCTCGCCCATGTTGTTCGCCGGCACGCTCGGGTGGGTGAAGATGAAGAACCCGAACTGCCCGACGAGCGACACCGGTGTGAAGTCGGCGAGCGGGTCATAGGGCGGGTTCTTGCGCACCGCCGGCAGCCACGAGAAAGCGGTGTTGGTGGCGTAGAAAAGCGTGTACCCGTCCGGCGCGGCCTTCATCGCGGCCTCGGCGGCGATCGCGCCGTCTGCGCCCGGCTTGGTCTCGATCACCACGGGCTGGCCGAGCGCCTGGCCCAGGGGTTGGGCGTAGATGCGGGCGCCGAGCTCCGCGGCGCCACCGGGCGGGAAGGGCACGATGAGGCGGATCGGCTTGTTGGGATACTGCGCGCCGGCGGCGCCTGCGAGGAGCGCTGCGGCGATAGCGACAAGGATTTTCGTCATGGCTTCACTCGGGTTCCACGCCGGCTGCGCGCAGGGTGCGGCGGTAGCTTTCCAACTGCTCCTTCACGAAGGCCGCGAGCTGCTCGGGCGAGGAAGGGTTGAGCGCAAATGCCTGCCGTTCCATTGCCGCCCGCACGTCGGCGCGCCCCATTGCAGTGACGAACTCGCGATTGAGCTGGGCTATTACCTCGCGCGGCATCTTGGCGGGCCCGAAGAGGCCGGCCCAGGAGATGATCGAGAACTGCGGCATGCCGGCCTCCGCGATCGTCGGCACCTCCGGCAGCAGGGTGCTCCTGTTCGGCAATGTAGTCACCAGGGCGCGCAGCTTTCCTTCGCGGATATGCGTGATCGACGTGCTCGAGGAGCAGAACATGAACTGCACGCGCCCGGCGACGAGGTCGGTGATCGCCTGCGGCTCGCCCTTATACGGTACGTGCACCATGTCGATTTTCGCCTGCGACGCGAAGAACGCGCTGGACACGATCCCGGTGGTGTTGCCCGAGGCGTAGTTGAGCTTGCCCGGATTGGCGCGCGCGTAGCCGATGAGCTCCGCGAGCGTGCGCGCCGGCACGCTCGGGTGCAGCAGGATGAAGAAGGTATAGCGGCCCACGTCGGTGATCGGCGTGAAGTCGGCTACGGGGTCGTAGGGCGGGACCTTCTTCATCGCCGGAACCGCCGACATCGGGCTGTTCGTCGCCATCAGCAGCGTGTAGCCGTCGGCGGGCGCCTTGGCCACCTCGGAGGCCGCGATGGCGCCGTCGGCGCCGGCCTTGTTCTCGACGACCAGCGGCTGGCCCACCGACTGCGAAACCGAGTTGGCCAGGATGCGCGTTACGGTGTCGGTCGAAGAGCCGGCCGGAAACGGGACGATCAGCCGGACCGGCTTTCCCGGGAATTGCGCGGCGGCCGAAAGCGGCGCCGCAACCACCGCCGTCAATGCCGCCGCGGCGAGTGTCCTAAGTACGAGTCCTCGCCGAATCCACGTCAAGAGTCCACCTCACTCATTCTTATAGACCCCCCGGATATTAAGCGCGGCGAGACAAAACTGCAGCCCGACGAGCGCCCAGGCATGGTCGTGAAATCCCCACAGTACCCACAGTACGTTGCCCGAAAGAAAGCACCAGAATCCCACGGCACGCTTGTGAGCCGAGCGCGACGCGACGAGGTAGGCCGCCGCCACGGTAACGATCATGGCGGGCCACTGCAGAAGGTCGAGATAGTCCATGACAAGTCTAGGACCCTAGAATGCGGTCTCTCGTTCAGGAGGCGGAATGCAGATCGGAATCATCGGCCTGGGCCGGATGGGCGCCGGCATGGCGCGCCGGCTCGCGCGCGCGGGCGTGCAAGTGCTTTGCTACGACCAGGCCGAGGCGGCGCGCGGCGCGCTGGCCTCAGAGCCAGGCGTCGAGTGCATGGAAAACCTCGCGGCGCTGTGCGCGCGCATGGACGGCGAGCGGGTCATCGTGCTTTCGCGTCCGGCCGGCGACGCGGTCGAGGACACGATCCGCAGTCTCGTGCCGCTGATCGCCACCAGCGACACGCTGGTGGACGGCGGCAACAGCTACTACCGCGACTCCATGCGCCGCGCGCTCGCGCTGTCGCAGCAGGGATTTCGATATATCGACGCCGGCGTGTCGGGAGGCGTGCATGGACTGGAGCAGGGCTACTGCCTGATGCTCGGCGGCACGCGGACATCGATCGAGATCTTCCAGCCGTTCGCGCGTCTGCTGGCGCCCGGTCCTGAGCTCGGATGGCTGCACTGCGGCCCGAGCGGCGCCGGCCACTTCGCGAAGATGATTCACAACGGCATTGAATACGGGATCATGCAGTCGCTCGCAGAAGGCTTCGCACTGCTCGCGGCGCGTCCCGAGCTCGACATCGACGTCGCCCGGCTGGCAGAAACCTGGCGCCACGGCAGCGTGGTGCGCTCGTGGCTGCTCGATCTCTGCGCCGAGATCCTGCCCCGGGGCGAGGAATTCTCGCGCGTCGCGCCAGTGGTCGCGGACTCGGGCGAAGGTCGCTGGACCGCGCTCGAATCGATCGAGCTCGGCGTGCCCGCGCCAGTCATCACGCTCGCGCTCATGAGCCGCTTTTCGAGCCAGGGCGGCTCAAATTACGCACGCAGGCTGCTCGCGATGATGCGCGCCGGCTTCGGGGGGCATGCGGTGCAGAAGGCCCCGTGATCGCCGTCGTCATGGGCGTCTCAGGCGCAGGCAAGACGGCCATCGGCGAAGCGCTCGCGCGTGAGCTCGGCTGGCGCTTCATCGACGCCGACGACTATCACCCGGAGGCAAACGTCGCGAAGATGGCGGCAGGCGAGCCTCTCGACGACGCGGACCGCTGGCCCTGGCTCGACCGGCTGAATGCGATCCTGCGGGCCGAGCAAGACGCGGTTCTCGCCTGCTCCGCGCTCAAGGAGCGCTACCGGGCCCGTCTTGCCAAAGGCGTGGACCAGGTCGAGTGGATCCACCTCAGGGGCGACTTCGACCTCATCCGCTCGAGGCTGCTGCAAAGGCAGCACCGCTACATGCCGGCGTCGCTCCTCGAGAGCCAGTTCGCCGCGCTCGAGCCGCCTTCGCGCGCGATCACTGTCGAGGTCAGCGCCGATGTCGCGGCCTGCGTCGCCGCCATCGCGAAGCAGCTGCGCGCGCGTTAGCCCCCGCGCGCCCTCCCCTCGCGCCGCGGATCGGCGCCCCCGCGCCAGCCACCCGGCGCCCGCTCCACCGCGTGCACGCCGCTCGTGAGCGGATTTGCCTCCACGGCGTGGCCGCGCGCCTCGAGAGGCCCTTTCATGGCTTCGTAGAAAGATCCCGCTTCGAGCAAGGTCGGGCCGTTGCGCGAGCCGAAGTTGGGCGCCGCGGCCGCGGAGCGGGCGTCGAACCCCCAGTCGAGCATCGCGACGAGCGATTTCGCGACGTAGTTGATGATGTTCGGGCCGCCGGGCGAGCCTACCGCCAGTCGCACCCTGCCATCGGGCGCAAACACGATCGTCGGCGCCATGCTCGAGCGCGGCCGCCTGCCGGGCGCGATCTCGTTCGCCCCGCCCGGGACGAAATCGAAGTCGGTGAGCTCGTTGTTGAGCAGAAACCCGCGCACCATGATGCGGCTGCCGAAGGTCGCTTCGATGGTAGTGGTCATCGAGGCGATGTTTCCCTGCGCGTCGACGATGGAAATGTGGCTGGTCCCCGCCGCCTCGGTATCGCCGGGAAGCGCCGTGCGCATCGAGCGCTCGCCGATTAGCCTTGCACGTTGATCAAGATAAGAACTGTCGAGGAGCTTCTTGGTGGGGACGGAAACAAAGTCCGGATCGCCGAGGTATTTGGCCCGATCGGCGTACGCGAGGCGACCGGCTTCGGAAAAGAGGTGCACCGCATCGGCCGACAGCGGCGGCGCACGCGCGAAATTGGTGCGCTCGAGGATTCCGAGGATCTGCAGCACCGCGATGCCGCCGGCGCTCGGCGGCGCCATCGAGCACACGCGCCACTGCCGGTACGGGCCGCAGAGCGGCTCGCGCTCGAGCGCGCGGTAGCCCGCCAGGTCCTGCTCGGTGAGGTCGCCGGGCTTCGCATTCGACCTCACCGCCCGCACGATGTCCTTGGCGATCTGCCCCTTGTAGAAGACATCGACTCCCTCTTCGGCGATCAGACGCAGCGTGCTCGCATAGTCGCGGTTCACGACGCGCGTCCCCGCCGCCATGGCCTTTCCGTCCGGGTAAAAGATCTTGCGTGCCTCAGGGTCAGCAGCGAGATAAGTGTCGCGCTCGAGCTGCACATGCAGTCTGGGCGAAAGCGCAAAGCCCTGATCCGCGGCCACGATGGCGGGCTTAAACAGCTCGCTCCACGGCAGCCGGCCGTGCCTGGCGTGCGCAAGCTCGAGCATCCGCAGCACGCCCGGCACGCCGACCGAGCGCCCGCCGACTACGGCATCCATGAATGAAACCGGCTTTCCGTCCTTCAGGAAGCGATCGGGTCTTGCCGCGGCCGGAGCGGTCTCGCGGCCGTCGTAGGTGCGCAAGGTCTTATCGCTTTGCGACCAGTAGAGGAGGAACGCGCCCCCGCCGATGCCTGAGGATTCCGGCTCGACCAGGCCGAGCACCAGCTGAACCGCGATCGCCGCGTCGAGCGCCGAGCCGCCGCGCTCGAGGACTGCGTAGCCCGCATCTACCGCGAGCGGATGGGCCGCGGCGACGACGAATCGGCTACCGCTATCCTCCCCGCGGAACTGCGCGCAGCACGCGACGAAAACGAGCAGGAGCGCCGCTATCGCCGAGCGGAAGTGCAGTGCGCTGAACACGCCTATGGCCTGAGCACGACCTTGCCGAAGACCTCGCGCTCCTCGATCAGGCGAAACGCTTCGTTGACCTCCGAGAGCGGCAGCACCTTGTCCACCATGGGCTTGAGCTTTCCCTGGCGAATGAGCGCGACGAGAGCGGTGAGGTCTTCGGGCATGAAGCTATTCGATCCCAGCACCTGGATCTCGAACGACCAGACATAGCGCAGGTCTTCCTTGGGATCGAAGCCCGCGGTCGCGCCGCACGTGAGCACCTTGCCGCGGCGATGCACGGCTCTGAGCGACGGCACCCAGGTGTCGCCGCCCGTGAAGTTGACCACCACGTCGACCCCGCCTTCGAATCTGCGCCGATGCGGCTTGCCGTACTTGGCATAGACCCACTTCACGAAATCTTCCTTCGTGTAGTCGATGACCTCGTCGGCGCCGATTCTCTTCAGGCGCTCGAGCTTCGCCGGCGAGCTTGCGCAGGCGATGACCTCGGCGCCGGCGAGCTTCGAAAGGAGCACGGCGGCGGTGCCGACCCCGCCCGATGCGCCCAGAACGAGGATGCGGTCCTTCGGCTGGATCTGGCCGATGGTGTACATCATGCGGATCGCCGTGCCGTAGGCCACCGGCAGGCAGGCGGCATCCTCGAAGCTCACCTCGGCAGGCAGCCGCACGAGATGGTGCGTCGGCACCGCGCAGAGCTCGGCGAGGCCGCCGGGGCGAACCTCGCCGACGAGCCCGCCGGGGCCGACCCGGTCGACGGGATCGATCATCACGCGCTCGCCGACTTTCCAGTCGGCGACGCCCGCGCCCACCGCGGCGATCTCGCCGGCGAAGTCGAGGCCCATGATGGCCGGCATCGGCACCTTGATGCCCGGCATGCCGCGCCGCGTGAAGATGTCGTGGTAGTTCAGCGTGCAAGCACGCACGCGCACCAATGCCTCTCCCGGCGCGGGCGCCGGGTCCGGGTAGTCGGTCTTGTACTGGATCGAGCCGGGGCCGCCGTGCTCGTGGATCACCGCTGCCTTCATCGAAACTCCTTGAGTGCAATACTTTCCAAAGCCTTGCGATCGACCTTGTTGGTGCCGGCGAGCGGCAGCTCGGGCACGAAGAACACGCGGCGCGGATGCTGGTACGCCGGTGCATTGTCGAGCACGAAGCGCTTGATCGCTTCTTCCTCCGGATGGCTGCCCGCGCGCGGCACGACGAAGGCCACCGGCTTCGTACCTTTGATCTCGTCCGGTACCGGCACGACGCAGGCCTGCGCCACGTCGGGATGGCGCGCGAGCACCAGCTCCACCTCGCTCGGAAAAATATTCTCGCCGCCGGAGACGAACATGTCGTCGTTTCGCCCGACGAACCAGTAGCAGCCGTTCTCGTCACGCCGGAACACGTCGCCGGATTTGTACCACCCGTCAGGCGTAAGCACGGCGGCCGTGCGCTCGGGATCGTTGAGATAGCCGAGCATTACCGCTGGCGTGCGCTGCCAGAGCTCCCCTTCGACGAGCTTCAGCTCCACACCCGCTTGCGGCCAGCCAAGGGCAGCGTCGGGCTTCGGCCGGCCCTGCGGATCGGGACCGAACACCACCGGCCCGGCTTCGGTCGTGCCGTACACGTTCAGCACCCTCGCACCGGGAAACGCTTCCTTGATCTGGGCCCGCAGAGGCTCGCTGACCGGCGCCGATCCCATGCGGATCGCAGTCACGCTCGACACGTCGGTCGAATCGAGGAGCGCCCTTTCCCGGAACATCATCGCGAGCATCGGCGGCACCGCGGTGAGCCAAGTGCAGGCGAAGCGCTCGATCGCCTCGATGTAGCGGCGCGTCTCGAACTGCGGCAAAAGGACGACGGTGGCGCCGGCCGCCAAGGCGAATTTCAGCGTCCCGAGGCCGTTCATATGGAAAAGCGGCGCCGCGATCAGGAGTCGATGATGATCGTACGGGCCGCCGCGCAGCCGCATCCGCACCGCCCAGAGGTGTCCCTCGTGCGTGAGCACGACGCCCTTCGGCCGGCCGCTCGAGCCCGAGGTGTAAAGGATCATCGCCGGCTCGCGCGGCGCCGGGACCATCGGCATGAACGCGCCGGGGTCCTGAAGCGCCCGCCATTCCTCGCTCGCAAACTCCACGCCCTGGATCCGCTGCGGTAGAAGCGCGCGTCGGTCGGCATCGTACAGAACGAGGCGCGGCGCGCAATCCTCGAGCACGAGCTCCAGAGTCTGGCGCGGCAACTTGTGGTTCAGCGGCACGGCGACGAGACCGGCGCGCATGATGCCGAGATAAGCGGCGACGAACTCGCCGCGGTTCGCCGAGACGACCGCCACCCGCTCGCCGCGCTCGAGACCCCGTGCCAGCAGGCCGCGTGCAATGGCCGACGCGAATTGCTCGAGCGCGCCGTAGGTGAGGGTCGCAGGGTTGTTCCAGTCGCGGCAGTCGATGATCGCCGCCTTGGAGGGGTCGGCGGCCTGAATCAGATCGCCGAGGTTAGCGGCATCCATCGGATGGAAATTGTCGGCAAACGCCCCTACCATGTCCAGATGATGACCAAGGAAGAACTGCAGGCGAGGCTGCGCGTAGCGAAACTCCACCAATGGCTCGGGCTCGAGGTGCTCGAGGCGGGCGAGGCCGGCATCACGGTGAAAGCCGCGTGGCGCGACGAATGGATCGTGAACCCGGCGCGCGGCTACACGCATGGCGGAATCCTGGCCACTCTGGTCGACGTCGTCGCCGACTATGCGCTCGCGGCGCATCTCGGCGGACCCGCGCCCACCGTGGATCTGCGCGTGGACTATCACAAGGCCGCGCTTCAGGGCGACCTCACGGTAAAGGGTCGCGTGGTGCGCCGCGGCGGCAGCTTTGCCTGCTGCGAGGCGCACGTCTACGACAAGGATGGGGAGCTCGTGGCGAGCGGCCGCGGCACCTACGCCCTGCCGCAGAAATAGCTGGAGGAAGACCGATGAAGCGACTCGGAGCCTTGCTGCTGCTCGCCGTCTGCGCGAGCGACGGATTCGGCCAGGCCTTCCCCACCCGGCCGATCACGATGATCGTGCCCTACGCCGCGGGCGGCTCGGCCGACGTGGTGGCGCGACCCGTCGCCGCCGAAATGGGCAAGCTGCTCGGCGAGAACGTCGTCGTGGAGCTGCGGCCCGGCGCGGGCGGAAATATCGGCGCGGAGTACGTCGCCCGAAGCGCGCGCGGCGACGGCTACACGATCCTCATGGCGTCGCTCTCCCTTGCGACCAACGTGAGCCTGATGAAGCTCAGCTTCGATCCGCGCAAGGACCTGAGCGCCATCGGCGGCATCACCACTTTCCCGAACGTGCTTCTCGTTTCGACCCAGGACCCCGCTAGGACTCTCCAGGACATCATCGCCCGCGCGCGCCAGGAGCCGGGCAAGGTCACTTACGGCTCATCCGGACCGGGCACGAGCAGCCATCTCGCGGGTGAGCTCCTCGCTGCCGCTGCCGATATCCAGCTCGTGCACGTTCCCTACAAAGGCAGCGGGGCGGTGTACCCGGACCTCATCGCGCGCCGGGTCACGCTGCTTTTCGACCTGGCGGGCTCGGCGTCGGGCCATATCAAGGGCGCACAGGTGAAGCCCCTTGCCATGACCGGGGCGCGCCGTTCCAGCGCCCTCCCGGAGGTTCGGACCTTTGCTGAAAGTGGCTTCCCCGGCTTCGAGTTTGGCGCCTGGCTGGGCCTGTTCGCGCCGAACGAGACGCCGAAGGAGGCCCTCGCGCGGCTCGAGGACGCGATGCTCAAGAGCATCCAGACTGCAGAGATGAAAAACCGGCTGGCCCAGCTGGGCGGAGAGCCCATTCCCGCCCGCGCCGCCGAGTTCTGGAAGTTCTTCAACGACGACGTCGAGCGCTACGCGCGCCTCGTACGCGAAGGCAAGGTAAAGCCGATTCAGTAGTTCAAGTAGCGCGCTAGCGCCGGCGCTTGCGCGCCGCCTGGCGCGGAGCGGGCCCCTGCGCCTTGGCGATCTCCTCGCCGCTGCGGCCCTCGAGCTTGGGCTCGATGTTGTCGCGGATCCACTTCGCGTCCCACCACTCGACCGGCAGGACCGCGACGCCATGCAAGTAGACGCCGAAGTGCAGATGATCGCCGCCCGCGAGGCCGGTCTCGCCGGTTTTTCCGAGGACCTGCTTCTGCTTGATCGAGTCGCCTTCCTTGACGTCGATGGCGCTCAGGTGGCTGTAAAGCGTATGCAGGCCGAGACCGTGGTCGAGGATCACCGTATTTCCATAGATGCCGAGGTCGCCGGCGAACGCGACGCGCCCGCTGTTCGCGGCCTCCACCGGGTAGTGCTTGGTGACCGAAAGATCATAGCCGACGTGATACGCGGTATCGACCGGCTGATTGTTGTACGTATAGGTCCGCTGGTCGGCGAAGTTCGCCTCGACCTTGGAGTTGCTGAGCTGCGCAAAGGCGCCGCTCCACAGGATCGACGCGGTGGAATTGCGCGTGATCTCGGCGATCTTGGTCTCGTTTTCCTTTCTCAGGCGCGTGTTGACGGCGACAAAGACGTCTTTCACGGCGCCGTGCCGCGCTTCCACATCCTTCACCAGCGGCACGACCTTGCTTTGCATGAAGCCGTCCGTGAGGGCGATGGTGCTCTTCTTGTAGTTGACGTTCTTCAACTCGTAGACGAGCGGCATCTCGCGCGTGTTGCCCGCCTTGTCGGTCGCCACGAGCACGGCCTTGGCGCTCGCCGGCACGTTGTACGGATGCGCAAACAGGACCAGGAAGTGCTCGGGCTGGTCCTTGATCGGTCCCTTCGTTCCGGGGAAGAAGTAACCCCCGATCTTCACCCCGCTCGTCACCGTATCGGCCGAGGGCTTGTAGACGATGGCGCCGGTCCCGCCGAAGTTGATGTAACGGTCATCGGCGATGAGGTCGAGGGTCGGCGGCGTAACGTCGATGGTCAGATTCTTCTGCACCACCGTCTCGTTGCCCTTGAAGAACCCCCACAGCGACCCATCCCGCGCCGTAATCCGCAGCACCGCCGGTCCTTCCTTGAGGCCGCTGATCTTCGATGCGGCGACGGTGACCTTCTTTTCCTTCACGCGCTCGGCGTACTGCTCGCCCAGAAGGTTGTGCTCGGTGCCGCCCGCAGACAGCGTCGCGGTCACGGACTTCAGTCCGGCGCCCTGATCGGTGACGACGATCTCCAGGGGCGCGAGCCCCAGCACGTCGCTGTCCGGCGTAAGCGTGATCTGCGGTGCGCTGCGTTCGAAGCGCGGCGCGACGTAGT
>JBJMWH010000354.1:0-2677 GCA_045810245.1 Burkholderiales bacterium
CCATATCGCCGCGAAGCGCCGAGCCGGGAATCACCTCGAGGCCGTCGAGATCGAGGTTGTGCAGCGCCGCCTGCGCATAGCCGACAAGGTCCATCTTGTTGACGAAAGCGACGCTCTGCCGGATGCCGAGCAGGCGCGCAAGCTCGATATGGCGGCGCGTCGCTGGCGCCAGGCCCTTGGTAACGTCCACCAGCAGCACCATCGCGTCGGCATTGGCGACGCCGCTCGCCAGGTTGCGCGCGTACTGGTCGTGCCCCGGCGAGTCGGCAAAGACGAATCTGCGCTTTGCGGTCGCGAAGTAGCGGTAGGCGATGTCCAGGCCGATGCCTTCGCCGCGCTCGCCCTCGGCTCGGTCGCTGAGCAGCGCAAGATCGCGCAGCAGCCGGACGATCAAGGTGCTTTTGCCGTGGCCCGCGCCGCCCGCGGTTGCCAGGCGGAGCAGCCGGGTCGCGTTCATGCGCGCTGGTAGGCCGCCGAGAAGGTGGTGAACGCGGCGAGCGCCTCGGCTGCGTCCTCGCCTTCGCGCAGCTCGAAGGCATCGAAGCCCACCCGCTCCATGTAGTAGAGGTGGTCGCGCGTAATGTGTCCGACGGCGCGCAGCTCGCCCTTGTAGCCGTAGCGGCCGCGCAACAGCCTGGCGATCGAGAAGCCGCGCCCGTCGCCGAACTTAGGGAAGCTCACTTCGACGCGCGTCGCTTGAGCGAGCTCGCGCGCGACCAACGCGGGATCGTCACCCGGCTCGAGACGGATGACCCTCGCGTCAGGCGAGAGCGCGTTCTCGTGAACGACTCGCCGCTCTTTGATGAGCGTTGCCATAGACGCTTTCCTTGAAGGGCTCGATGCCGATGCGATGCACCAGGTCGACGAAGCGCTCGGCTTCGCTGTCGCGCCGCTCGAGGTAGCAGGCGACGAGCTTCTCGATCACGTCGGGGACGTCGGCCCGCGCGAACGAGGGCCCGATCACCTTGCCCAGCGCCGCGCCAGGCGAGACTTCGCCGGTCCGGGTTTGTCCTTGGTTTCCGCCAACCTCGATCTGGTACCACTCCTCGCCGTTCTTATCGACGCCGAGGATGCCGATGTGGCCGACGTGGTGGTGCCCGCAGGCATTCATGCATCCCGAGATGTTGAGGTCGAGCTCGCCGATATCGTGCAGGTAGTCGAGATCGTCGAAGCGCTCCTGGATCGCCTCGGCCACCGGGATCGACTTGGCATTGGCCAGCGCGCAGAAGTCCCCGCCCGGGCAGGCGATGATGTTGGTGAGCAGGCCGATGTTGGGCGTGGCCAAGCCGAGCGCGCGCGCCTCGCGCCAGAGGCTCGGCAGATCCGCCTGCCGCACGTGGGCGAGAATCAGGTTCGGCTCGTGCGACACGCGCAGCTCGCCGAACGAGTAACGCTCCGCGAGATCGGCGATCGCCTCCAACTGGTCGCTCGTCACGTCACCCGGCGGCACGCCGGTCTTCTTGAGAGACAGCGTGACCGCGGCGTACCCGCGCACCTTGTGCCCATGCACGTTGCGCTTCGCCCAGGCTGCGAATCCCGGACCGCCGATCGGCTCGACCGGATCGACGGCGGGATACTGGGGCTGAACGAACCGCGACTCGATGCGGCGCAGGTCCTCGGCGCTCAGCGTCGCGGCGCTACCTCGCAAGTGTTCCCATTCGGCCTCGACCTCGTCGCGGAACCTGTCGCTGCCGCGTTCCTTGAGCAG
The DNA here is from genome assembly GCA_045810245.1 of Burkholderiales bacterium. Lineage (GTDB taxonomy): Bacteria > Pseudomonadota > Gammaproteobacteria > Burkholderiales > SG8-39 > SCGC-AG-212-J23. Next base: position 1,709 of record JBJMWH010000354.1, read on the forward strand.
AATCTTGATCCTCGCCTTGTGGATGTTGTCGCGCCGGCCGTACCGGTTGTAGACGCGCAGGATCGCCTCGAGGTACGTCAGAAGATGCGGCCACGGCAGGAACTCGCGGATCACGTGGCCCAGGATCGGGGTGCGGCCGAGCCCCCCGCCGACGATCACCCGGAAGCCCACGTTCCCGGCATCGTCCCTCAGCGCGTGCAGGCCGATGTCGTGGGTGAACGTGGCAGCACGGTCGGCGGCGGCGCCGTTCACCGCGATCTTGAACTTGCGCGGCAGGAAGCTGAACTCCGGGTGGAAGGTGGACCACTGCCGGATGACTTCGCACCAGACGAATGAGTCGACGATTTCATCGGGCGCGATGCCGGCGAAATGGTCGGTGGTGACGTTGCGGATGCAGTTGCCCGAGGTCTGGATGGCGTGCATCTGCACGCTGGCGAGCTCGGCCAGGATCTCCGGCACCTGCTCCAGGCGCGGCCAGTTGAGCTGCAGGTTCTGGCGGGTGGAGAAATTGCCGTAGGCGCGGTCGTACTTGCGGGTGATCGCCGCAAGCTTTCTTAATTGTTTACTTGTTAACAAGCCATAAGGAATGGCAATGCGCAGCATGGGCGCATAGCGCTGGATGTAGAGGCCGTTTCGCAGGCGCAGCGCGCGAAACTCCTCCTCGGAGAGCATCCCGCTCATGAAGCGCTCGGTCTGGTCGCGGAACTGCGCTACCCGCTCGTCGACAAGCCGCTGATCGATTTCGTCGTAGAGATACATTTTTTGAAATAGTTGTAGAGGAGAATTAGGTCGATGAGCACGGCCGCCGCCATGGCGCTGTAGGCCATCGGCCCCTGCGCCAGTTTCAGCGCAATCAGCACGCGCGACAGGCCGAATCCGACCACCCAGACATCGAAGCTCATGCAGATGCGGCGGAAGGTCTCTGCGTCGAGGCGCCGGATGACATAGGCGCCGAGCGGGATGCCGACC
>JBJMWH010000355.1:0-4196 GCA_045810245.1 Burkholderiales bacterium
GAGCCGGCGCAGCTTGGCGGCGATCTCGCGGTCGCCGCCGGTGAGGCCGGCGCGGCCGTCGACCATGAAGACGACCGCGTCGGACTCGGCGATGGCCTGCTCGGCCTGGCGCATCATCTCGACGTAGATGCCCTCCTCCGCACCGAGCTCGAGGCCGCCGGTGTCGATGGCGATGAAGGCGCGATCGCCCATGCGCCCTTCGCCGTAGTGCCGGTCTCGCGTGACGCCGGGGACGTCGTGCACGATGGCGTCGCGGCTGCGGGTGAGGCGGTTGAAAAGGGTCGACTTGCCGACGTTCGGGCGGCCGACGAGCGCGATCACCGGCTTCACAGCGCGAGCGCGACCAGCGTTCCGTCCTGGGTCTGGATGAGCAGGGTCGATGCAAGCGCGAGCGGCGCCGCGCGCACCGCGCCGCCGCCGCTCGAGTAGCGCGCGACGAACGCGCCCGACTCTCGCGACAGGAAATGCACGTAGCCCTCCAGGTCGCCCACCGCGACCAGGTTGCCCACCGGCGCCGGCGCCGAAAGCTGGCGGTAGGCGAGCTTGTCCTGCTTCCAGACCGGGCGGCCGTTCGTGCGGTCGAGCTCGTGCACGCTGCCGCGGTCGTCGCTCACGAAGGCATAGCGCGCGTCGGCCGTGACGCCGGTGAGCGAGGACAGCTCGCGCGACCAGACCTGGCGGCCGTTCGCCATCTCGAAGCACGCCACGCGGCCCTGGTAGGCCGCGGCGCACACCTCGCGGCCCTGCACCGCCGGCTCGCCGACCACGTCGGTCACGCGCTCGAGCTCGGTGGCGCCCTTGGGAACCGCGACGGTCGACTCCCAGCGCACGCCGCCGTTGGAAACCGCGATCGCGGCGAGCTTGCCGCCGGAGAAGCCGGCAAAGGCGGTGTCGCCCACGACGGTGATGCCCGCGGGGCTGCGCACCACGAGCGAAGCGGCTGCGCGCTGGTACACCCAGAGGCGCTTTCCGTCCTGCTCGCCGAAGGCGAAGATGCGGTTGTCGACGGTGCGCACGAGCACTTGGCCGTTTGCGACCGCAGGCGGAGCGATCACCTCGCTCGACACGCGCGTGCGCCAGCGCAGCTTGCCGTCGGAAGCCGAGAGCGCGAAGACGTCGCCATCCTCGGTCGCGACCACGACGGTGAGCTCGCTCGCGCCCACGCCGGCCGACAAGCGCTTGTCGAGCGTCATCCGCCAGCGCTCCTTGCCCTTGGCCGCGGCATCGAGCCGGACCACCGTGCCGTCGCGCGCCGCGGCGAACACCGCATCGCCGACCAGCGCAGGAAAGAACACGAACCGGTCCGCGCTGCCGATGTTGGCGGACCACAGCACGCGCACCTCCTGCGCCTTCTCGAGACGCTGCAGCTCGGCCGGCTTGGGGCCGCTCGGCGAGCTGCAGGCCGCGGCCGCCAGCGCCGCCGCGACGAGCGCGAGGATGCGCATCAGCCGCCGAGCGCGTCGAGCCGCATGCGTACGCTTTCCTTGAAGGCGCTGTCCGCGCCGTCGGCCTTTTCGAGCGCGAGCTTGTAGGCCGCTTTGGCGTCCGCGGCCTGATTCTTCGCGAGCAGCACGTCGCCGCGCAGCGCCGCGTACTGCGCCTCGTAGGCGGGCGCGGGATTGGGCTCGAGCGTCTTCAGCGCCTCGTCGTAGGCCTTCTCGTCGAGCAGCACCGCCGCGAGGCGCAGCCGGGCGAGGTCCTTGAAGTCGGGCGTGCGTCCTCGCTCGATCACCCAGGCGAGCTGCGCCTTGGCCGACTTCAGGTCGTTGCGGTCGAAGTAATAGCGGGCCGCCACCAGCGCGCCGAGCGATGCATAGAGCGTGCGCGGGTAGCTTTCCACCAGCGTGCCGGAAGCGTCGCGCAGCGCCTTGGCGTCGTTCGCCTGCACCGCCTTGGTCAGCGTTTCGTAGAGCGCGCTCGCCTGGCCCGCCTGGCTCGCCTGGTACCAGCGCCATCCCTGCCAGCCGGCGAAGCCCACCGCCACCGCGACGATCACCGCCGTGATCATGCCGCCGTGCAGCTTCCACCACGCCTTCAGCTCCTCTACCTTCTCCTGCTCTTCAAGATCGAGCGCCATGGATCATCCCGCCGGTGATGAGTCGTTCAATGCCGCCTTCACCGCGTGGACGAGCTCGCCCATCGCGTGCACGGTGGCTTCCTGGGTCGTGAGATTCTTGATCTGCACCTTTGCCTCTGCAAATTCGTTCTCGCCCGCGATCACCGCGACGCGGAAGCCCTTGCGGTCCGCATAGGCGAGCTGGTTGCGAAGCTTCGCCTGCTCGAGATAAACCTCGGTGTTGATGCCCGCCGCCCGCAGCCGCGTCGCGATCTCCAGGTACTTCGCAAGATAGCGGGGGTCCATGGTGACCACAATGGCCTCGGCCGGGGTGCGCGCGAGCGGCCGCAGCAGGCCGGCCTCGCTCAGCTTCGAGAAAAGCCGTGTCAGCCCGATCGAGATGCCGACGCCGGGGAGCCGGGTGTCGGTGAAGTAGCTGGCGAGATCGTCGTAGCGGCCGCCCGAGCAGATGCTGCCGATGTCGGGATGCGCGAGGAGCTGGGTCTCATAGATGGTGCCGGTGTAATAGTCCAGGCCGCGCACCACGGCGAGGTCCACCGCGAACGCCGCCTGCGGCACGCCGAGCTGGCCCATCGCCTCGACGACCTTGCGCAGCTCCTCGACGCCGGTCTCGAGCGCTTCGCTCGGCGCGAGCTTGGCAAGCGCCGCGAACGTCTCGTTCGTGTCCTTCTTGAGCGCGACGAGGTCATAGAGCGCGCGCGCCGCGTCCTGCGAGAGGCCTTCCTGGACGAGCTCGCGCTCGATGGCGGCGCGGTCCTCCTTCTCCACCTTGTCGAGGGCGCGCAGCACCGCGGTGGCGCTCGACGGCGGCACGCCGAAGCTCTGCAGCAGCCCCTTGAGGAGCTTCCGGTTGTTCAACCGGATGCGGAATTCGCCGATCGCCATCTCCTTGAACACGCTGTAGATCACGCTCGGAATTTCCGCCTCGGCGAGGTAGCTCAGCTTGTCCCGGTTGATGATGTCGATGTCGCATTGATAGAACTCGCGCCAGCGCCCCTTCTTTGCCTGCGGCGTCTCGCCGCGCCAGACCCGCTGGATCTGGTAGCGCCGGAAGGGAAACGCGAGCTCGCGCTCGCGCATCGCGACGTAGCGCGCGAGCGGAACCGTCAGGTCGAAGCGCAGCGCGCCCTTGGTGGCGGCCTCGTCGTCGTCCGCCTCGGCGAGGCGCGTGAGCGCGTAGATCTCTTTCTCCACCCCGCCCTTGGAGGTCAGCACCTCGCGGCGCTCCGCCGACGGCGTCTCGATCGGCAGGAAGCCGAACAGCTCGAAGTTCCTGCGGATGATGTCCACGAGGTGGTTGAACTGGAGCTGCTCGTGCGGGAGGTACTCCTGGTCGAAGCCCCGGAGCAGCGCGGGTTTCACTTTTTGCACGTCAGACGGCCTTGATCGGGATACGCTTCTTGCCGTATTTATCTCTGACGTACCCTTCGACGATCGCCTGGAACTCCTCGGCGATGCGCTCGCCCTTGAGCGTCACGGTCTTCTTGCCATCGACGTACACCGGCGCCACCGGCACCTCGCCGGTGCCCGGCAGGCTGATGCCGATGTCGGCGTGCTTGGATTCGCCCGGCCCGTTGACCACGCAGCCCATGACCGCGACGCGCATCTGCTCGACGCCGGGATACGCCGCCTTCCAAGTCGGCATTTGTTCGCGCAAATACGACTGAATCCGGTCAGCCAATTGTTGAAAAACCGTACTCGTGGTGCGGCCGCAGCCCGGACAGGCGCTCACCATCGGGGTGAACGCGCGCAGCCCCATCGTCTGCAGGATCTCCTGCGCCACCTGCACCTCGCGCGTTCGGTCGCCTCCCGGCTCGGGGGTGAGCGAGACGCGGATCGTGTCGCCGATGCCCTCCTGCAGCAGCACCGCCATCGCGGCCGTCGAGGCGACGATGCCTTTCGAGCCCATGCCCGCCTCGGTGAGCCCGAGGTGCAGCGCGTAGTCGCAGCGCTGCGCCAGGCTGCGGTAGACCGCGACCAGGTCCTGCACCTGGCTCATCTTGCAGGAGATGACGATTTTCTCCGCGGCGAGGCCCCAGTCCTCGGCCTGGCGCGCCGAGTCCAATGCCGAGCGTACAACGGCCTCGCGCGTCACCTGGAGTGAATCCAGTGGAACGGA
>JBJMWH010000356.1:0-2705 GCA_045810245.1 Burkholderiales bacterium
GGAAGCGGATGAAGGTGGAGAGCAGCGGATCGTCGAACCAGCCGAGCGTCGAATAGGCCGGCACACCACCGATGTAGACGTCGTTGCCCGCGAGCCGCAGCTTTTCCGCGTGCTGCCGCGCATCGGCCTCGGCGAAGAATCCACGGTAGCTCACGCACCCGACCAGCGGAAAGCATTCCTGTTTCGCCCCGGTCGAGAAAGCCGGCGCGGCATAGACGTTCCACGCCACGTACGGCCGCCCCAGCGCGGCGTAGGATTCGTAGCTGCCGTTGCCCGGCAGCGCCAGCTCGCGCGCGGCGAATTCGCGGATGCCGCGCGCAACCTCCAGCCGGCCGCGAAGATCCTGCGGCGTGTCCGGGTCGGCAAGCCAGGTGTCGACCGGCCGCGCGGCGCGCATGATACTGAGCTGGCCGCCGATTGCCTGCGCGTAATACTGCATCGACTCGCAGCCGGAAAGCAGGAGCGCCGCGGCGAGAAGGGCGGCGCGCATCACTCGAATCGTCCTTCCCGCATGAAGCACTCCACCTGGCGGCCCACCGTGCCGGACACGATGAGCAGACTATGGCCGAGCGGCACCAGCGCGCGCGCCGTCATGCCTTCGACCACCGTCTCGTCGACCCGTACCACGCCGTCATTCGCATCCGGCAGGCGACCCAGCGCGCGTCCGAGCCCGAGCGGCGCCGTTCCGGCCACGATGCCTAGAGGCGCATCGCGCTTCCATGCTGCGTCGCGCTCGCGCCACAGCTCGCCGCACGCGCCCATCATCCAACGGCCGAAATGCGCGTTTGCGAGCCTGCGACCGGCGAGGCAGCCGCGCGCCGGGGCGCCGAGCAGGACGGCCGATGCGACGGGCAGCTCGGGATGCCGGTTCAAGGTCTCGAGGATCAGCACCCCTCCGAGGCTGTGCCCGACGAAATGTGCGGCGCGGCCCCCGAGCGCCTCGCGCGCAAAGCGCGCCAGGCGCGCGACGTTGCTCTCCAGCGGACTGCGCCCACGGTAGGCGAAAACGCGGGGCGCGTAGCCCGCGCGCGCCAAGCGCGCGGCAAGGAACGCCATCGCAGCGCCCGGCATCCACAAACCTGGCGCGAGCACCACGTCGCGCGCCATTACTCCGTCGCGCGCCACTACTCCTTCTCCGAGATTCTGGCGGTCAGCAGCAGGACGACTCCGACGCACAAGGGAACGATTCCGAACAACGCATAGGTGGCGCCATAGGAAGAGGTGAGGCCGAGCGCGAAGTGAAACAGCGGCGGCGTCACCACCACGCCGAGGAACGTGAAGAACGACGATCCGCCGGTCACGTCGCCGATGCGCCCCGCGGGAGCGAGCCGAGTCAGCTCCGCAAGAAACACGCCGTTCCAGCCGACCGCCGTGACGCCCAGTGCGAAGGCAAACGCGAACAACCCCCAGAGCGGCCAGCTGGCGCTTGCGCCGAGCGCGCAGAGCGCGGTGATCCCCATTCCGACGCCGAGCAAACCGAGCGTGGCGCGCCGGCTGAGGAGGTGGTCGGCGACGATGCCCCACAGCACGCGTCCGGCGACGCTCGAGAGCTGCGACGCCGCCATCACCATGCCCGCGAGCACCAGCGAAAGCGCGAATGATTCGGTGAGAAAAGCGACGAGATAGGCGACCAGCGTAATCTGTACCCCGCCGTAGACAAACGACGTGGCCGCAAGTTGCATGATCTTCGGCTCGCGCAGCACGAGCAGTACCGGGGCGAACGCCGAGTGCAGCGACGCCGGAGCGGCGCGGTTGCGCCCGCTGTCGTACTGCTTGCGCAGCGGCGCGATCACCAACCCGAATGAGGTGCAGACTACGGCGACCACGAGCGCCGCGCCCTGCCATCCGAGGCCGAGCACGAGGATCGGGACGGCCGCGCCCGCAATCGCGGTGCCGAGCGGCACCCCGGTCTGCTTGATCGAAAAGGTGAGGGCCAGCATTCCCGGCGGTGCCGCGCGCGCGAGGATGACCGCGCTCGCCGGCGTGGCAGGACCGTAGCCCAGTCCAATGAGCAGCGCGCCCGCGAGCACCGCCGGAAGCGCGCCGCTCGCGGCGATGGCGAGACCGCAGCCGCACAGCAGCATTCCGGCCTGCGACACGCGGATCGGACCGAAGCGCTCTACCCAGCCGCCCGCGGTCGCGGTCCCGATCATCGAGCCGAGATAGGCCGCGGTGACGAAATAGCCTATTGCGGCCGGCGCCACCCCGAGCAGCGGCGCCGCCGCCGGGGCCATGACCGGGGCGCAATACATCGCCGTCGACACCAGCGTCTGGATCGCGAGCGTCGCGGCGAGCGGCAGCGCGAGCTTCAGCTTTCGCGTGCCTCGCCTTGCGGCGAGCGCACCGAGTCGAGCAGCGCCTGCGCCCGGTGCGCGACGGGATAGTCGATCATCTCGCCGTCGACCTGGATCGCCGCCGCGCCGCGCGCCTCGGCTTCCCTGAAAGCTGTGACGATGCGCTCGGCCCGCGCGATCTCCTCCTCGGAGGGCATATAAGCCTGGTTGACCGGACCGATCTGGTCAGGATGGACGCACAGCCGGCCCTGGAAGCCACCGCGGCGACTGCGCTCGAGCGCGCGCCCGAACGCCTCGGGCTCTTTGAAGTGGAACCACGGACTGTCGATCGGCCCCTCCAGTCCCGCCGCGCGTGACGAAAGGACAATCCTCGCGCGCGCCTCGGCGAGCTCGGATTCCTCGAGGCTCACC
>JBJMWH010000357.1:0-13578 GCA_045810245.1 Burkholderiales bacterium
ATATTCGAGAATGCTTTCGCATCGATCAGGTTCTCGGTCTCCTCGTTGGCGATCGCGAGCGGCACGACGTAGTCTGACCGGGAAAGCAGGGAATCGAGAGGGACCTGCTCGATATCCTTTACGTACGGATCGTTGAGCAGAACCTCCATCCCCAGCGCCTGGCCGAGCCGGACCACTTCGCGCCCGATCGCGCCGTAGCCGATCACGCCCAGCGTGCTGCCGCGCAGCTCGCGGCCCATCTGCGCTTTTGGGACTTCGTGTCGATGATAGAGCGTGGCGCAGCGCGTGATGCCGCGCGAGAGGTCGACCAGGAAGCCGAGCACCATCTCGCTTACCGCGGTCACGAACCCCGCGCTAGCCTGGGTGACGAGCACTCCAGCCCGGCTCGCGGCGGCGACGTCGACGTTGCGGATGTCGATCGCGCAGCGCAGGAAGGCGACGAGGCGCGGCAGGCGCTCGAAGAGCTGCGCCGGCGCGGGCGATTGGCGGTAGGAGACGATGAGCTCGCAGTGTTGCGCGGCTGAAATCAGCGTTTCGCCTTCCAGGGAGGAATCATTCTCGTTCAACTCGACGTCTCCGAGCTTTTTCAATCCGGCGAGCGCCCGCTCCCCGTAATAGCTCGCCAGCGCCGCGGGCGAATGTGTCAGCAGGATCTTCACGCCGCCGTGCGGCGCTCGGCGGCGAGCTTGCGGTAGCGCTCGAGCGAGCGGGTGAGGTGCCGGCGCATGGCCTCGCGCGCGGCGGCGGCATCGCCGGCTTCGATGGCGGCGCAGATCCGCGCGTGCTCCTCCTGGATCAGCGCGAGGTAGGCGCGACGCCCGCCCATGCGCTCGGGCAGCCCGCTCACCATCCGCCGCGGGATCAGGTGCCGCCCGATGAACTGCAGGAAGCGCGCGAACTCGGGATTGCCGCTGGCCTTCGCGATCGCGCGATGCAGCTCCAGGTCCTCGTCGACTGCCGCGCCGCCTTGCGCCGAGGCGCGCTCGATCGCCTGCAGCGCGGCGCCGATCGCCTTCACCTGGGCGCGGCTCGCGCGCTCGGCGGCGAGACCCGCCGACTCGATCTCCACGCCCAGGCGCAGCTCCATGACGTTGAGGACCTCTTCGATGGACTCGAGCTTGTCGGGGTCGATGCGGTAGGGCGCGTGCTGCGGCTGCGCGGAAACGAAGGCGCCCACGCCCTGGCGCGTCACCACCAGGCCTTCGGCCCTGAGCGCCGCGACTGCCTCGCGCACCACGGTGCGGCTCACTCGCGCCGCGCGCGTCAGCGCCTGCTCGGTCGGCAGGCGCGCGCCCGGCGCGAGGTGTCCGCTCTTGATCTGATCGGCGAGCTGCTCGAAGAGCCCCCGCGAGAGCTTGTGCTCCGCGGCCAGCGGCCGAATCTTGAACTCCTGCGGCTTGACGTGATTCGGCATGGTTGTATGATGACTGACGAATCTTACCAGAGGAGGATTCCGTGGTTCGATCGATCGTTCGCCGCCAATTCATCGGCGCCGCGCTGGCGGGCGCCGCATGCTGCGCCGCGCTCCCCGGGCAGGCGCAGCAGAAACAGATTCTCAAGGCAACCGACGTCCACCCGCTCGGCTATCCGACGGTCGAAGCGATCGTGCGCATGGGCAACAAGCTCGAGAAGGCCACCAACGGCAAGTACGCGATCCAGATGTATCCGTCGATGCAGCTCGGCGGCGAGAAAGAGATGACCGAGCAGGCGCAGGTCGGCGCGCTGCAGATCGCGCGTATCTCGGTCGGTCCGATGGGCACGATCGTCGACGAGCTGAACGTGTTCAACATGCCCTTCGTGTTCAAGGACGAAGCGCAGATGCGCAAGGTGATCGACGGCCCGATCGGCGAGGAAATGCTCACCAAGCTCAGCAACAGCTCGGCGCGCCTGGTGGGCCTGGGCTGGATGGACGCCGGCACGCGCAACGTCTATTCCGACAAGCCGGTGACCAAGCCCGCCGACCTCAAGGGCATGAAGATCCGCATGATGGGCAACCCGCTGTTCGTCGAGACGATGAACGCGATGGGCGGCAACGGCATCGCGATGGGCTTTAACGAGCTCCACCAGGCGCTGCAGAGCGGCGTGGTGGATGGTGCGGAGAACAACGAGCCGACGCTGTTCGCGCAGAACCACTACCAGACGCCCAAGGGCAAGGTCTACAGCCTGACTGGCCACCTCATCATCCCCGAGATCTTCGTCTACTCGAAGCTGAGCTGGGACAAGCTGCCCAAGGCCGACCAGGATTTGATCAGGAAGCTGTCGCGCGAGGCGCAGCTCGAGCAGCGCCAGCTGTGGGACGCGTACGTCGCCGAAGCCACCGGCAAGCTCAAGGCGGCCGGCGTCAAGTTCGTAGCGGCGGACAAGGAAGCCTTCTTCAAGGCCACCCAGCCGGTGCGCGACAAGTACGGCGCCAAGTACTCCGGGCTGATCCAGCGTATCCGGGACACCAAGTAGCCGGCCAGTCGGAGAAACGGGCCGCCAAGGTGAAAACTGCGGCGGCCCTTTTCTTGTCATGAGAGATCTTTACCGCCACGCAATGCAGAGGCTGTATCTCGCCTGCATCGTGCTTTCGGGCCTGGCGATGGTCGCGATCACGCTGATGATCCCGTCCGGGGTGTTCATGCGTTACGTCATGCATGACCCGCTGCAGTGGCCCGAGCCGGCTTCGGTGATCATGATGGTGTTCTTCTCGTTCGTCGGCGGCGCCGCGGTCTACCGCGCCAATCAGCAGATCGCGGTCGAGGCGCTGATGAAGGCGGTTGGACCGCGCGGCCGCACTCTGATGCAGTGGGGCGTGCACGCCTGCATGCTGCTCGTCGCCGGGTTCATGCTCGGCTACGGCGCGCACCTGTGCCAGGTGACCTGGGGCAACACCATCGCGGAGTTCCCCTGGCTCTCGACCGGCGTCGTGTACATGCCGATCCCGATCGGCGGCCTGCTGACGCTGCTCTTCATCCTCGAGAAGATGTGGCTCGGCGAGCCGCCGAAGGACGACGTCATGTATAGCGACGCGGCCGTCGACCTCGAATGATGCAGCGGAAGGAGCGCCGCTAAAGGCATGGACATCCTGAGCTAAAGGCATGGACATCCTGGTCCTGCTCGGCGGCTTTACGCTGCTGTGCGCGTTCGGCGTGCCGGTCGCTTACGCGCTCGGGCTCTCGGCACTGCTCGGCGCGCTTTGGGCCGACATCCCCCTCGAGGCCGTGATGCTGCGCATCTCCGACGGCACCGACGACTTCGTGCTGCTCGCGATCCCGTTCTTCGTGCTGGCCGGCGGCATCATGGCCGAAGGCGGCATGGCGGCGCGCCTGGTGATGCTGGCCAGAGTGTTCGTCGGCTTCATCCGTGGCGGCATGGCCGTAGTGAACGTGCTGGCCAGCACATTGTTCGGCTGCATCTCCGGCTCCTCAGTCGCCGACACCTCGGCGATCGGCTCGGTGATGATCCCGCAGATGGTGAAGCAGGGCTACACGCGCGTGTTCGCCACCAACGTCACGATCTGCGGCTCGGTACAGGCGCTCTTGATCCCACCCTCGCACAACGCGGTGATCTACTCGGTGGCCGCCGGTGGCACGATCTCGGTCGCGAGCCTGTTCCTCGCCGGCGTGTTCCCGGGGCTACTGTTCGGCTTGTGCCTGATCGGGCTGGTGCTGTGGACCGCGCACAAGCGCAACATGCCGAAGTCCGAGCCGATCCCGCTCAAGGACGTCCCGCGCATCGTGCTCGAGGCGCTGTGGGGCCTGGTGACGATCGTCATCATCCTCGGCGGCATCCTGTCGGGCGTGTTCACGCCCACCGAGTCCGCCGCGGTGGCCTGCGTCTACGCCTTCCTTGTCACCTTCCTCGTCTATCGCGACTACAAGTGGCGCGACTTGCCGCACCTCATCCATCGCGTGGTGAAAACGGTGGCGATGGTGATGATGCTGATCGGCTTCTCGGTCGGCTTCGGCTACATGATGGCCCTGATGCAGATCCCGGCCAAAGTCACGATGTTCTTCCTCACCATCTCGGAGAACAAGTACGTGTTCCTGTTCCTGGTGAACATCCTGCTGCTGCTGCTGGGCACCTTCATGGACCTCGCGCCGATGCTGCTGATCTGCACGCCGATCTTCCTGCCGGTGATCGCCAAGCTCGGCATCGACCCGGTGCACTTCGGCATGATCATGATCCTCAATCTGGGCATTGGCCTGATCACGCCTCCCGTGGGTCCTACCCTTTTTGTCGGCTGCGCCATCGGCAAGGTCACCATCGAGCAGGTATCGAAGGAGCTGTGGCCGTTCTACGGCGCGATGTGCTTAGCGCTGCTTCTCGTCACCTACATTCCAGCGATCTCGCTCTGGCTGCCGGGGCTGATGAGGTGATTGACTTTGACGGGGTCGCGTGACACAGTCGGCGCCGTCCGCATTCAATCCCGAGGAGAAAGCAATGAGGAGGGGAGCATGAAGCGCAGGACTTTCGTCAAGGCCAGCGCCGCCGCCGGCCTGCAGGGAATTCTCGCCAGCCGCATCGCGCCCGTGTTTGCGCAGGGCACCGCGCTCGCCTGGATCCGCTGGAACGATTTCGTGCCTGCTTCCGACCAGTTGCTGCGCACCAAGATCATCCCCGAGGCGCAGAAGGCGCTCGGGCTGCGCGTGACGCTCGAGACGGTCAACGGCAACGACCTCCAGCCGCGCGCCACGTCGGCGATCCAGTCCGGCAGCGGCCCCGACATCTTCTGCCTGCTGAACAACTGGGCGCAGCTCTACGCCGACAGCACGGTCGACCTGAGCGACGTCGCCGAAAAGCTGGCGAAGGAGCAGGGCGGCGTGTACCCGACCAACAGCTCCGTGTCGAAGGCCGGCTCGCGCTGGATCGGCATGCCGTGGGCCACGGTCGGGCTGCTGATCGCGTACCGCAAATCCTGGTTCGCCGAGGTCGGCCACAGCACGTTCCCGGACACGTGGGAGAAATATCTCGACGCCGGCAAGAAGCTCAAGGCGAAGGGCCACCCCATCGGCCAGACGCTCGGCCACACCTTCGGCGACGCGCCGGCGTTCTGGTATCCCTACCTCTGGTCCTGGGGCGGGCGCGAGGTCGACGAAAAAGGCAAGGTGGTGCTCGACTCCAAGGCCACGGTCGACTCGGTGCGCTTCATGAGCGGGTTCTGGAAGGATGCGCACGACGAGGGCGGTCTCGCCTGGGACGACACCAACAACAACCGCGCCTTTCTCTCGGGCGAGATCTCGGCGACGCTGAACGGCGCCTCGATCTACATCGAGTCGCTGAGGAAGCCCGAGCAGTACAAGACCGACAAGGGCGCACCGATGAAGGATGACATCGCGCACGCCGCGCTGCCCAAGGGCCCCGCTGGCCAGTTCAGCTACCACGTGCCGTTCACGAACACGGTGATGAAATATTCGAAGAACGTCAAGGCGGCGAAGGAGTTCCTGACCTGGCTGCATTCCAAGCCGGTGTACGAGCAATGGTTCGTCTCGCAGAAGGGCTTCAGCGTCGCGCCGTTCAAGGATTGGGAGAAGCACCCGATGTGGAACGAGGACCCGATCATGACGCCGTTCAAGACCGCGACCTCGACCGGCCGGATGATGGGCTACGCCGGGCCGCCGGATAGACGTGCAGCCGAGGTCATCTCGAAGTACATCATCACCGACATGTACGCGAAGGCCGTGCAGGGCATGAAGCCGGAAGAGGCGGTGAAGTCGGCCGACGGCGAACTGCGGAAAATCTACGGCCAGGCTTGAGTAGCGTCGCTCCACCGGGAGCGGGAAGCGTCGCGGCGACGCTTCCCGCCCGGCCCACCGCCCCGCGCTGGATCCGCTTTGCCGAGGACGAGCGCGTCCTCGCGCTTGCGCTGCTCGCGCCCGCGGTGGTGATCCTGGTCACCTTCATCGCCTATCCGTTCGTGATGGCGGTCTGGTTCTCGCTCACCAGCATCCGCGTCGGCGATCCCGGCCATTTCATCGGCCTCGCCAATTTTGCCAAGGCTTGGGAAGACAGCATCTTCCAGACCGCGTTCCGGAACACGGTGTTCTATACGTTCTGGGCGACCCTCTTCAAGCTCACCCTCGGCATGTGGCTGGCGCTGCTGCTCAACCGCCATTTCCGGTTCAAGCGCATCGTGCGCGCCTCGATGCTGCTGCCGTTCATCATTCCCACCGTGCTGTCGGCCTTCGCCTGGCGCTGGATGTTCGACCCGACCTTCAGCGTGCTGAACTGGCTCCTCTACCACACCGGCTTCATCGCCACCCGCCTGCCGTTCCTCTCCAACGGCGACTGGGCGATGTGGTGCGCGATCCTCGTCAACACCTGGCGCGGCATGCCGTTCTTCGCCATCACGCTGCTGGCGGGCCTGCAGACCATCAACCCGGACCTGCACGAGGCGGCGGCGCTCGACGGCGCGAATGCGTGGAACCGCTTCTGGCACGTGACCTGGCCCCTGCTCCTCCCGGTTACGCTCGTCGTGGTGGTGTTCTCGGTGATCCAGACGTTCTCGGACTTCCAGCTCATCTACGTCCTGACCGGCGGCGGACCCGCCAACTCGACGCACCTCGTCGCCACCTATGCCTATCAGCTCGGCGTCGGCACCGGCCTTCTCGGCGAAGGCGCGGCGGTCTCGCTCTTCATGTTCCCGGTGCTCTTCGCCGTGGTCTGGATCCAGCTGAGGTATCTCAAGCGCATCGAGGCCGCCTAGCATGGTGATCGAGCGCCGCTGGAAGAAATGGGTGTACTTCTACATCCCGCTCGCGCTCTTCATCCTGTTTACGCTGTTCCCGTTCTACTGGATGGCGGTGACCTCCTTCCGGCCCGACGGCGAGCTCTACCGCACCTGGCGCCAGGCGAACGCTACGCCGTTCTGGACGCTCGCGCCGACGCTCGAGCATTTCCACGGTCTGCTCGAGAGCACTGCATTCTTGCGCTGGCTCGGCAACACCATGTTCATCGCGCTGGCCGCGACCGCCATCTCGCTCATTTGTGGCCTGTTCGCCGGCTATGCGCTCTCGCGGTTGCGCTTCCGCGGCTCGGAGTTCCTCGGAACCGGCATCTTCATCACCTACCTCGTGCCGCAGACGCTGCTTTTCATCCCGCTCGCCGACATCGTGCGCGACATGCAGCTCGGCAATACGCCCTGGGCGCTGATCCTCACGTATCCCACCTTCCTCATCCCGTTCTGCACCTGGCTGCTGATGGGCTACTTCAAGACCATACCGAAGGAGCTCGAGGAATGCGCGCGCATCGACGGCGCGACGCGCTTCGGCGCCATGTTCCGCATCATCTTCCCGGTTGCGGTGCCCGGGATCCTTTCGGCCGGCATCTTCGCGTTCACGCTGTCGTGGAACGAGTTCATCTATGCGCTCGTGTTCCTGTCCTCGGTCGAGGAGAAGACCGTGCCGGTCGGCGTCGTCTCGGAGCTGATCCGCGGCGACATCTTCTTCTGGGGCCAGCTCATGGCCGGCGCGCTGCTCGGCTCGGTGCCGGTCGCGCTGGTCTACTCGTTCTTCGTCGAGTATTACGTCGCCGGCATGACCGGGTCGGTGAAAGGGTAGAGCGCGGTGGCCGAGGTCGTCCTCACCGGCTTGAACAAGTGGTACGACCGCAACGTCCACGCGGTCAAGGATGTGAACCTGCACATCCGCGACCGCGAATTCGTGGTGCTGGTCGGGCCTTCAGGCTGCGGCAAGACCACCACCCTGCGCATGATCGCGGGCCTCGAGGAAATCTCTTCGGGCGAGATCCGCATCGGCGAGCGCGTCGTGAACGACCTGCCGCCGATGGATCGCGACATCGCGATGGTGTTCCAGAACTACGCGCTCTACCCGCACAAGAGCGTCTACGACAACATGGCCTTCGGGCTGCAGATGCGCAAGTTCGCAAAGGACGAGATCCGCCGCCGGGTGCAGGCCGCCGCGGACATCCTCGGCATTCAGCCGCTCCTCGCGAGGAAGCCGCGCCAGCTCTCGGGCGGGCAGCGCCAGCGCGTGGCGCTCGGGCGCGCCATCGTGCGCCACCCCCAGCTGTTCCTGTTCGACGAGCCGCTGTCCAACCTCGACGCCAAGCTGCGCGTGCAGATGCGAGCCGAGCTCAAGCGCCTGCACGAGCGGCTGTCCACGACCGCGGTCTACGTCACCCACGACCAGGTCGAGGCCATGACCCTGGGCGATCGCGTGGTGGTGATGAAGGACGGGCTGGTGCAGCAGATCGACGAGCCGCTCGAGCTCTACGGCCGGCCGGCCAACCGCTTCGTCGCAGGCTTCATCGGCTCGCCGGCCATGAACTTCGCCGAAGTGGTCATCAACGATTCCGCGCAAGGCGTCTGGGCCGAAGCGGCAGGCCTGCGCGTGCGCGTGCCGCCGGCGCGCACCGAGGACCTGCGCCGCCACGCCGGCGGGAAAGTGCTGCTCGGCGTGCGTCCGGAGGCGCTGCGGATTGCGAATGGCGCCGACGTGGCGGATTACGCGCTCGATTGCACTGTCGAAGTCGTCGAGCCGCTCGGCAACGAGATCCTGCTGGACGTACGCGCCGGCAACCATCCCCTCGTTGCGCGCGTCGACCCGGCCACCCGCGTCAAGGTCCACCAAAGCCTGCGCCTTGCGCTCGATCCCGAACGGCTGCACTTCTTCGACGCCAAGACCGAAGCCGCGATCTGACTTTTCGCTATCCGATCGCCGACGCCCACATGCACCTGTGGGACCCGCATGCCCACTACTATCCGTGGCTGTGCGACGAGCGGCCGATCGCATTCCGCTATGGCGACTACAGCAAGCTCCGGCGCCGCTATCTGGAGGACGACTACCGCGCCGACACCGGCGGCTGGCGGGTCTCGCACGCCGTCTACGTCGAGGCGGAGTGGGATCCTCGTGATCCCGCCGGGGAGATGGAGTTCATAGCCCGCCTTCGAAAACAGAATGATTTTCCCACGGTCGCGGTCGCCCAAGCCTGGTTGGACCGCGACGACTGCGCCGAGGTCCTCGAAGGACACACGCGGCATTCGTTCGTCCGCGGCGTGCGCCACAAGCCGCGTCCCGGCATGATGGATGATGCGCGCTGGCGCGCGGGCTTTGCGCGCCTCGGGCGCCTCGGGTTGCACTTCGAGCTGCAAGCGCCGTTTTTACAGCTCGAGGAAGCGGCGCGCCTCGCGCGCGATTACCCGGACATCACGATCGTGCTCAACCACGCCGGGCTGCCTTCCGCCGGGGCCGCGCGGGAATGGCGCGCCGCGATGGCCGCGCTCGCCGCCTGCTCGAACGTGGCGGTCAAGATCTCGGGCATGGGCGTGCCGGTGCGCGAATTCGTGCTCGGCGTGCTCGAGCTCTTCGGCGTTGAAAGGGCGATGTTCGCGAGCAACTACCCGGTGGATAGTCTGCGCGCGAGCTTCACCACCCTCTACGCCGGGTTTGAGGAGATCACGCGCGGCATGCGGGAAGCCGAGCGCCGCGCCCTGTTCTACGACAACGCGCTGCGCATCTACAGGATGAGGTAGCCATGGACGCAAAACCCTTCGCGCTCGGTTACGTCGGCGTCGGCCTGATGGGCCTGCCGATGGTGCAGCGCCTGACGAAGCTCGGCTGGCGCGTGCGTGCCTACGACATCGTGCCCGAGCGGATCGCTCAATCCGGCGCGCTCGCCTGTCGCTCAGCCTCGGACACGGCGCGCGGCGTCGACGTGGTTCTTCTCAACCTGCCGACGAATCACGCGGTGGAAGAAGCTGTCTTTTCGAAAGGCGGTTTGGCCGAGGTGCTGCGCACGCCGCAGCTCGTCGTCGATTTCTCAACCATTCCGGTCGAGGCCTGCCGCAGCCACGCCGCGCGGCTGCAAAAGGAGACCGGATGCCGCTGGGTCGACGCGCCGGTCTCGGGCGGCCCGCCGGCCTCGGCCGCCGGCGCGCTCACCGTCATGGCAGGCGCCGCAGAAGAAGACTTCGCCCGGCTCGCGCCGCTCATGCGCGACATCGCAGGCCGCTGCACCCGGGTAGGCCCGGTCGGGACTGGATTGGTGGCAAAAATGATCAATCAGCTCGTGGTCGGCGTGGGCCATGTCATGCTCGCCGAAGCCGTGGCGCTGTCCGAAAAGGCCGGCGTCGATGCCGCGCGCATCCCGGAGTGCCTCGCCGGCGGCTACGCCGACAGCAACCTCATGAAGGCCTACTGGCCACGCATGGTGCAGCGCGATTTCGCTCCGCGCGGCTACGTGCGCCAGCTCCTGAAGGATCTCGAGATGGTTGCAAAATGGTCCGGCGGGCTCGATGCGACGACGCCGATGCTCACTCAGGCGCTGGGGCTCTACCGCGAGCTCGCCAAGCGCGGCCACGCCGAGCTCGACAGCTCGGCGATCCGCAAGCTTTACGACTAGATTTACGGCCCCGACCGAGCTGGTCCCCGCATGGGACCTTGGTCCAATTACGACCCGCGGCGCGAACTGTTTCAATCGGCGGCAGATCAACCACAGGGACAAACGAATGGAACCGCTTTCCAAGCGTCTTGCTGCCGAATTTGTCGGCACCTTCTGGCTTGTTCTAGGTGGTTGCGGTAGTGCTGTGCTGGCGGCCGCGTTTCCCGGAGTCGGAATCGGGTTGCTGGGAGTCTCATTCGCCTTCGGCCTGACGGTCCTGACCATGGCTTTCGCGCTCGGGCACGTTTCCGGCGGTCATTTCAATCCGGCCGTCTCCCTTGGGCTGGCGGTCGCGGGCCGCTTCAAGACCTCGGACCTGATCCCCTATGCGGTCACGCAAGTTCTTGGAGCAATCGCGGCAGCCGGGCTCCTGTACCTCATCGCAAGCGGAAAGGCCGGATTCGATCTCGCCGGCGGCCTGGCGTCGAACGGTTACGCGGATCATTCACCGGGTCAGTATTCCGCCCAGGCCGCTTTTGTCACCGAGGTTGTCATGACCTTCATGTTCCTGTTCATCATCCTCGGCGTAACCGACAGGCGCGGCGGCGCGGCGGCGTTTGCGCCGATCGCGATCGGTCTTGGCCTGACCCTGATTCACCTGATCAGCATTCCCGTGACCAATACGTCCGTGAATCCGGCGCGGAGCACCGGACCGGCGCTGATCGTCGGCGGATGGGCGCTGGCCCAGCTCTGGATGTTCTGGGTCGCGCCCCTGATCGGCGCGGCGTTGGCCGGCGTTACGTACCGCTGGCTGAGCGGTGAGAAACGCCCCGCCGCGGCGGCATCCGCCCGGGCCTAGTCGACGCGCTCTTATTCGCCGAGCGCGCGGTTGACGCGCGGCAGCACCTCTTCGGCCATCAGCTCCATCGAGCGGCGCATCGCCGCTCGATCGGTCCAGTCGTGGCCGACGTACAGGAGCGTGCCGAACGGACCGATCTGTTCTCGCCAGGCGAGCAGCTTGTCGACCACCTCGCTTACCGTGCCCGCGATCAGCAATTGCGACACGAGGTACTCGTCGGTAATCGCCTCGTCCGGCACGGCGGGATCGTGCTTCAAGAGCGCATTGCCGCGGGTCCTTTGCGCCTTGCGCTGCAGATTGCGGAAGTAGTAGGCGAAGGGATTGCCCGCGTCGCGCGTCATGCGGCGAACGCTCGCGTCGTCGTCGCCGATGAAGATGCTCTTCGCGACGCGCCAGTCCTGCGGGCGCGCAGCGCGGCCGGCGCGCACACAGCCCTCCGCGTATTTCGGCCAGTGCGTCTTGATCACCCAGGGTTGCACGAAGTTGGCGGAGATCGGCGTCCAGCCGCGCGCGGCCGCGGCCGCGATGCCGTTCGAGGCCGGGAGGATCGAGGTGACGACAATCGGCGGGTGCGGCTTCTGGAAGGGCTTCAGCATCGCGCCCATACCGAGCTCTGGAGTCCAGGTGCGCTCGGTGCTCAGGCGCCAGCGCCTGCCCTCCAGCCGGTAAGGCGGCTCCTGCGTCCAGAGGGCGATCATGTGGTCCATCGCCTCGACGAAGATCGCATTGCGGTCCTCGTCCATCGTCTGCATCATCTCGGCGTCGGAGGGCAGTCCGCCCGGCCCGACGCCGAGGATGAAGCGGCCTTCGAGCAGTGTGTCCACCATCGCGATCTCCGCCGCGGTGATGGCGGGATGGCGGTTTGCCAAGTTCACCGTGCCGCTGCCGAGCTTGATGCGCTTGGTGTCGCGCGCGAGCGTAGCGATGAAGATCAGGCACGAGGTGATGGTCTCGGCGAGGTCGGTGACGTGCTCGCCGATGAACGCCTCCTCGAAGCCGAGCGCCTCAGCGAGGAGCACCGCCTCGCGGTCCTCCGCAAGCGTGCCCCGCCAGTCGCGGCCGACCGGGTGCAGCGGCATCGTGAAGTAGCCGAGCTTCATCTGTTCACCTGAGGAATTCGGGGGATACGATCTTCGGCAGGAACAGCACCAGATCGGGCCACAGGATCACCAGCGCAAGCACGCCGAGCATCGGCAGCAGCATGATGATGGTGTCCTTCAACGCGTCGATCATGCGGATGCCGGCGACCGAGCACGAGATCATCAGGCACAGTCCGTAAGGCGGGGTCACCAGCCCGAAGGCGAGCGAGACGATGCCGATCATGGCGAAGTGCACCGGGTGCATGTGCACCGCCTGCGCGAGCGGCTGCAGGATGGTGCCGACGATGATGATCGCGGGAATGGCGTCGAGGAAGCAGCCCACCGCCAGGAAGACCAAGGCAATGAAGAAGCCGGTGCCGTAGAAGCCGAGACCCCACGCCGATACGTTGGCAAGGATCGCCTTGGGAATCTGGTAGTACGCGAGCAGCCAGCCAAATGCCGACGCGGTGCCGACGCAGAAGAGCGCCACCGCGGCCAGACGCCCCGTATCGAGCAGCGACTCGTAGAAACCCTTGAAGCTGAGCTCGCGGTAGAAAAAGGCGCACAGGATGATGGCGTAGATCACGGCGATGCCGGCCGATTCGGTGGCGGTGAACCAGCCCTTGCCGCCAATGATGATGATCGGCATCAGCAGCGCCGGCACCGAGACCGCCGCGGAGGACAGGAATTCCCTGAAGCTCGCGCGCGGATAGGTGGGATAGTTGCGCAGCTTGGCGTAGAGGTGCACGGTCGCCATCTGCACCAGGCCGATCAGCAGTCCCGGGATGATCCCGGCGAGAAACAGAGCGCCGATCGAGGTCGTGAGCACGCCGCCCCAGACGATCATCAGGATCGACGGCGGGATGATCACCGCGAGCACGGCGGACACGGCCGTAATTGCGACCGAAAAGCTGAGGTCGTAGCCTTCCTTGGTCTGCGCATCGATGAAGATCTTCGACTGGCTCGCCGCGTCGGCGGTCGAGGAGCCCGAGATGCCGGCGAAGAAGATCGACAGCACCACGTTGACCTGCGCGAGCCCGCCGGGGAAGTGGCCAACCAGCGAGCGCGAGAAGCGCACCAGGCGCTCGGTGATGCCGCCCGCGTTCATCAGGTTCGCGGCGAGCAGGAAGAACGGCACCGCGAGCAGGATGAACGAGTTGTAGGCGTTGAAGGTCTCCTGCACCAGGTTCTGCATCGACAGCCGCTCTTCGAACAGCATCGCCGGCAGGCAGGCAAGGCCCAGGGCGAATGCAACCGGCACGCGCAGCACGAGGAGGGCGAAGAACACGCCGAACAGGATCAGCGCCGCGGTCGAAG
>JBJMWH010000358.1:0-3655 GCA_045810245.1 Burkholderiales bacterium
ATCTGGCAGTCGATGAGAGGGAAACCGCGCGCCCGAAGTTCCCGCACCAGCTGAACCAGGGCTACCTTGGAAGCGTCGGTCGCGCGCGAGAACATCGACTCGCCGTAGAACATGCGGCCGAGGGCGACGCCGTAGAGCCCGCCGACCAGCTCGCCCTCGCGCCAGGTCTCGAAGGAGTGCGCGTAGCCGGCGCTGTGCAGCCGCAGGTACGCGACGCGCATGTCGGGGCCGAGCCAGGTGCCCGCGTCGTCACGGCGCGGCGCCGAGCAGCCGCGCAGCACTTCCGGGAAAGCGGTGTCGATGCGCACCTCGTAGCGCTTGTTGCGCATGCTCTTCGAGAGCGAGCGGCTCACCTTGAGCGCTTCGCACTCGAGCACCATGCGCGGATCGGGCGACCACCACAGCGGCGGCTGGCCGCTCGAATACCAGGGAAAGATGCCGCGCCGGTAGGCTTCCAGCAGGCGCTCGAGCGAGAGATCGGCGCCCGCGGCGAGCAGGCCGTTCGGATTCTTCAGCGCCCGTTCGACGCTCGGGAAAGGATCGCCGCGCTCGAGCCAGGCTAGCACTTCACCTGTTGTCGACAGTAGTTGTCGAGCGGATGCACGACGCAGGAACCTGCGATCTGATTCTTGGGGGTCGGATACTCGAGCGCGAGCTTGAAGGCGTACTTCTCGAAGAACTGGTTGAACATCTCCCCGCCGAGCGTGCCTACGGCGTAGATGTCGTCGGTTCCCGCGTCGTGCTCTAGGAGGATCGCGGCGAGGGGCTGCGGCGCGGGGCCGGCCACCACCTTGGCGCCCGCCGCCGGATCGTACTGGCTGTGCTCCGAGCAGCAATGGATCACCGAGGCATGGCGGTTGCGCGCGCTCGTCTCGGTGCGAAAGCTGATGAAGCTGATGTCGCGCGTGGGGTAGGAGAGCTTGTGGGCGCAGATCGCGGAATAGGCGACGACTGAGTGGCCCGGCCCGATGCCGCCCTTCCACTCGTAAGGCTGGTTCTCCGCGGTCTTCAGCTGCACCGGCGCCGCCACGGGCTTGCCGAGGTTGAGCAGGAAGCACGGCGTGGCCGCGAACGGGTAGTGGAAGATCAGGTTGCGGTTGACCGGCACCGCGCCGGCGCGCAGCGGCTGGCCCGTCTCATCGACGAGCCGCGCGCGGGCGTAGGTCTGGGCGCGTGCGTCGCCGGGGACCGCGGGAGCGCCGAGCGCGGCTGCCGAAGCTGCGCAGAACTTGATGAAGCCGCGCCGTTCCATTCCTAGAGGTTGTACCCCTTCTCGTTGTGCAGCACGGTATCGAGGCCCTCGGTTTCCTCTTCGTGAGCAACGCGCATGCCGGCCACCGCGTCGACCAGCTTGATCAGGATGAACGTTAGCACTCCCGACCAGAGCGCGGTCACCGCGACGCCGACGAGCTGGGTCATCATCTGCTCGCCCATGGTGACTTTCTCCGGGTAGCCGATGCCGCCGAAGGTGGCGGAGACGAAAATCCCGGTCATCAGCGTGCCGAGCAGGCCGCCGACGCCGTGCACCGGGAACACGTCGAGCGAATCGTCGACGTTGAGCGCGCGCTTCATGTAGCTGGTGGCGAAGAAGCAGACCACCCCTGCGGCGGCGCCGATCGCGAGCGCGCCGATCGGTCCGACGAAGCCGGAGGCCGGGGTGATGGTGCCCAGGCCCGCCACCATCCCGGTGACGATGCCGAGGACCGAGGGCTTGCGGTAGCGCAGCCATTCGCACACCAGCCACGCCGCGGCGCCCGTCGCCGCCCCGATATGCGTCACCAGCATCGCCATGCCGGCCGAGCCGTCGGCGGCGAGCGCGCTGCCGGCGTTGAAGCCGAACCAGCCCACCCATAGCATGCAGGCGCCCGTGACCGTCATCGTCATGTTGTGCGGCGGCATCGCGGTGTCGGGAAAGCCGCGGCGCCGGCCCAGGACCAGCGCGCACACCAGCGCGGCCATGCCGGCGTTCAGGTGCACCACCGTGCCGCCGGCGAAGTCCATGATGCCCATTTTCTGCAGCCAGCCCTCGCCCCACACCCAGTGCGCCACGGGGCAGTACACGATCAGCAGCCACAAAAGGCTGAAGACGAGCATGCCGGCGAAGCGCACGCGCTCGGCATAGGCGCCGATCACGAGGGCGGGCGTGATGATCGCGAAGGTGAGCTGGTACATCGCGAACACCGTCTCGGGAATGCTTCCCTTCACCGTCTTCACGTCGATGCCTGCGAGGAACGCCCTGCCGAGGCCGCCCCACCAGTTGTTGCCGTCGCCGAAGGCGATGCTGTAGCCGGCAAACACCCAGGCGAGGGTCACGATGCAGGTGATGGAGAAGCACTGCATGAGGACCGAGAGCACGTTCTTCGTGCGCACCAGGCCGGCGTAGAAGAGCGCCAGCCCCGGCAGCGTCATGAAGAGCACCAATACCGCCGCAGTCAGCATCCAGGCGGTGTTCGCGCCGTCGATTTTTGGAGGCTCAGCGGCCAGCGCAAGCGGAACCTGGGCAAGCAAAAGCCACGGCAGCAGCATCTTCTTCATTTGGACTCCTCCCTGGCCGCCACTCTAACGAAAAAACCGGAAAAGCGGTCAGCCCCTTTTTCCACTTTTTCAGCGCGCGACGATGTCCTCGGCGTGGAAGCCGAAGGCGCCCCGGTCGCGGTCGGCGAACCAGCGTCGGAGCGTCAGCGCGACGGTGCGGAACGCGATCTCCTTCCACGGGATCGCCGTTTCTTCGTACAGCGCGACCTCGAGCGACTCCTCGCCTGCCTTGAAGTCCAGGTCGAGCAGGCGAGCGCGGTAGAAGAGATGCACCTGGTTGACGTAGGGCACCGAGATCAGCGAGAACGGCTCGCCGAGCTCGATGCGGGCCCCGGCCTCCTCGAGCGTCTCGCGTGCCGCGGCCGCCGCCGTGGTCTCGCCGTTCTCCATGAAGCCCGCAGGCAGCGTCCAGTAGCCGTAGCGCGGCTCGATCGCCCGGCGGCAGAGCAGGATCCGTCCAGCGTGCTCGGGGAGCGTGCCGACGACCATGACCGGGTTCTGGTAGTGGATCATCCCGCACGCGTCGCACACCCAGCGCGGCAGGTTGTCGCCCGGGGGCACGCGGCGCGCGAGCGGCGCGGCGCAGTTAGAGCAGAATTTCATCCAGGCGCTCGACGACCCGGTCGGGCGCGAAGCCGAGCCGGTCGAGCGGAGCGCGCGCGCGGTTGATCCAGAAGACGGTGAAGCCGAACGACTTGGCGCCGAGCGCATCCCAGCAGTTGGACGACACGAACCCGATCCGCTCCTTCGCCACGCCGAGCGTCTTCGGCGCGAGCTCGTAGACCTGCGGCGCGGGCTTGAAGATCTTCAGCTGGTCCACGCTGATCACGGCGTCGAGCTCGAGGCCCGAGTGCGCGACCAACGGCTCGAGCATGTCGGGCGAGCCGTTCGAAAGAATCGCTTTTTTCACCCCGCGCAAAGAAGCCAGCGCCTTGGGCACCTCCGGGTACGGGGCGAGCATGGTGTACTCGGCCATCAGCGCTTCCATGCGCTCCGCGGTCAGCTCGAGCCCGAGCGCCTCGCAGGCGTGGGCGAGCGCCTCGCGCGTGACGCTGGAGAAGGGCGCATAGCGCCGCATCAGGCTGCGCAGCCAGGTGTACTCGAGCTGCTTCGCGCGCCA
>JBJMWH010000359.1:0-3022 GCA_045810245.1 Burkholderiales bacterium
CGCGACCGAGTCCACCACGCGGTTCTGATCGTCCATGGTGTGGATGCGACCGTTCACCAGGACGAGATCCTCGCCGCGCTCGGACGAACCGCCCGCCGTGGCGCTCGCGACCGCCGCGGTCAGTCCGCCCGCCGATGCGGCAAGCGCGCCCGACTTCAGGAAATTCCTGCGCGAAATTCCGTGCTTTTTCATGCCCCTCCTCCTTCAGGCCACGATATGCGACGGTGCGCCCGCTACCAATTCGAGTCGTTCATCGGTTCATGAGCGATGAAGATGAATTGCGGCACCGTACGCGGGTGGGCCGCGGCCCAACTTGTTCCACCGACAACACAGACAAGGCATTGACGCAAGATGCTCTTCCCCTACTTGCGGAAGCCGAGACGAGTTCGGGTTTGTAAATCCGACAATCGCCGCGGCTCCGTTTGGGCCCCGGTTTCTCGTCTAACATAGCGGCTGGGAAAGGGAATCACATGGGCCCTCAAGAGGCTCGCATTCGACAGTTTTCCGGCGCTCGCGGCTTCACGCTGCTCGAGCTTCTCGTGGTCGTGGTCATCATCGGCCTGCTGGCGGGCTTCGTCGCGCCGCGCTACTTCGGCCAAGTGGGCAAGTCGGAGGTGGCCACCGCGCGCGCGCAGATCGACGCACTGGAGAAAGCGCTCGACCAGTACCGCCTGGACGTCGGCCGCTACCCGGAAAACGAGGCCGGGCTGAAGGCCCTGGTCATCAAGCCCGCCAACGAGCCGAAGTGGTCCGGGCCGTATCTGCGCAAGGACATTCCGCTCGATCCGTGGGGACGGCCCTACGTGTACAAGTTCCCGGGCGAGAAGGGGGAGTTCGACCTTCTCTCCTACGGCAAGGACGGCCAGCCCGGCGGCAGCGGCGAGAACGCCGACCTCACGAACCACTAGGCCGCGGCGAAATGCGCTTCGAGCTCAAGGCGATCGGACCCGGCGGCGCCGTCGAGGCGCTCGACTTCCAGGCCCCCGATGAAGTCACCGCGGTGCGCCAGCTCGAGGGGCGCGGCTACACCGTGCTCAGCGTGCGCGCCAAGGGCTCGCTCGGCCTGCCCTGGCGCAGTGGCGGCGAGCGCTTCCCGGTGGCGCTCTTCAGCCAGGAGCTGCGCGTGCTGCTGAACGCCGGACTGCCGCTGCCCGAGGCGATCGAGACGCTGGGGGAGAAGGAAAA
Organism: Burkholderiales bacterium; assembly: GCA_045810245.1. GTDB lineage: Bacteria > Pseudomonadota > Gammaproteobacteria > Burkholderiales > SG8-39 > SCGC-AG-212-J23. The sequence continues at coordinate 1,186 of JBJMWH010000359.1, forward strand.
GCGCGGCGATTGGCGCGGGGTCATCGAGCGCCTGTGCGAGGTGCTGCGCGAGGGCCAGACCTTCTCGAGCGCGCTCCAGGAGTTTCCGCAGACCTTCTCCCCGCTCTACGTCGCCACCGTGCGCTCGAGCGAGAAGACGAGCGACCTCGCCCCGGCGCTCGGACGCTACGTCGCCTACGCGGCGCAGCTCGAGGCGATCAAGAAGCGCGTGGTGAACGCCTCGATCTACCCCATGCTCCTCATCGCGGTGGGCGGGATCGTGAGCCTGTTCCTGCTGCTCTACGTGGTGCCGCGCTTCGGCCGCATCTACGAGGAGCGCGGCAGCGCGCTGCCGCTCTTCTCGCGCCTGCTGCTCACCTGGGGGAGCGCGGTCGACAAACACGCGCCAGTCGTCCTTTCGGTTTTGGGAGGACTGATTCTGTTCGGAATTTATGCGGTGCGGCTCCCGAACGTGCGCAGCGCCATCGGCGACGCGCTATGGCGTCTGCCGGCGCTCGGCGAGCGGCTCAGGATGTACCAGCTGGCGCGCTTCTACCGCACCATCGGCATGCTGCTGCGCGGTGGCACGCCGCTCGTGTCGGCGCTCGACATGGGCGGGGAGCTTTTGCACCCGCTCCTGCGCGAGCGGCTCGCGCGCGCCAGCCGGGCGATCCGCGAAGGCCGCGGCGTGTCGCAGTCCATGGAGGCCAACGGCCTCACCACCCCGGTGGCGCTGCGCATGCTGAACGTCGGGGAAAAAAGCGGCAACATGGGCGAGATGCTCGAGCAGATCGCCGCTTTCCACGACGAGGAGATGGCACGCTGGGTCGACTGGTTCACGCGCCTGTTCGAGCCGATCCTGATGGCGATCATCGGCCTGGTCATCGGCGCCATCGTGATTCTCATGTACATGCCGATCTTCGAGCTCGCGGGCAACCTGCAATGACCATCACCGCCGGGGAGATTTCACAGGCGCGCAAGCTCGCCGCCGCCTCGCGGCGGCGCCTGGTGGACGTGCTCGAGGAATCGCTGCAGGGCGACGCCGACGCGTTCACCGCCCAGCTCGCCAAGACGCTGCGCCTCGAGCACCTGACGATGGCCGACCTGCGGGGCGCGAACCCGGCGTTCGACCTCCTGCCCTTCGGCGAATGCTCGCAGCGCGGCTGCGCGCTGCTGCGCGCCGCCGACGGCAGGCTGATGCTCGCCTTCGACGACCCGTTCTCGGGCGAGCTGCATGCCTGGGCCGAAGAGCGCATCGCCGAGCCGTTCAGCTGGTGCCTGGTGCACCGCGGCGACCTGGTCGCCTTCCTCGCCTCCCACGAGGAATCGATGCGCGCGCTCGACGATGTCGAGGCCCAGGCCGCCACCGGGCCCGCCGAAAGCGGGCGCATCGAGGACCTGTCGCTCAAGGCGATCGGCGACGAGGCGAGCGAGGTGGTGCGCCTGGTGCGCTCCACGCTGCGCGATGCGCTCAAGATCGGCGCGAGCGACATCCACCTCGAAAGCCTGCCGAGCGGCCTGGCGATCAAGTTCCGCATCGACGGCATCCTGTCGCAGATCAAGCTGGTCGAGGACCGCGCGCAGGCCGAGCAGGCCATTGCACGCGTGAAAGTGCTGGCCGAGCTCGACATCACCGAGCGCCGCGTCCCGCAGGACGGCCGCTTCAAGGCCGCGGAGCGCGGGCGCGCGGTCGACTTCCGCGTCTCGATCATGCCGAGCATCCACGGCGAGGACGCGGTGCTGCGGATCCTCGACAAGCAGTCGCTCTACGAGGCCACCCAGCAGCAGCTTTCGCTCGACAGCCTGGGCTTCGAGGAGCGCGATATCCGCGTGCTGCGCCGCCTGTCGCGCGAGCCCT
>JBJMWH010000360.1:0-5478 GCA_045810245.1 Burkholderiales bacterium
TCGCTCGAGCGCGCGCTCGGCGGCTTCGCGCTCGCCGCGGTGGTCGGCATCCTGCTCGGCGTCGTGATGGGCCGCTCGCGGGTGGTTGCGGCGCTGCTCGACCCGCTGTTCTCGGGCACCTACGCGGTGCCGAAGCTCGCGCTCTTTCCGATCTTCATCTTCGTGTTCGGCATCGGCAGCCTGTCGAAGGTGGCGCTGATCTTCCTCGAGTGCCTCTATCCGATCGTGATCATGACCGCCGCCGGCGCGCGCGGCGTGAACCGCGCGCTGCTCTGGTCGGCGCAGAACATGGGCGCCTCGCGCGCCGCGATCCTGCGCCGGGTGGTGATCCCGGCGACCACGCCGTTCATCTTCGCCGGCTTCCGCGTCGCGGTGCCGGTGGCGATGATCGTGGTGGTGATCACCGAGATGGTGAGCTCGGCCGACGGGCTGGGCTACCTGGTGATCTACTCGCTCTCCTCGCTCAAGACCGACCGCATGCTCGCGGTGGTGGTGGTGATCGCCGCGCTCGGCTACCTGCTCGACAAGGCCGTCGTGCTCGCGCGCGACCGGTTGATATACTGGGAAAAGCTCGACACCTACTACGTCTGAAGGAGATGCCGTGAGAGTCGCCTTTTCCCTGCTCGCTTTGGTTTTCGCCGTCGACGCGCTGGCCGCCGGCCCGCTGATCCGCTTCGGGCGCGGCTTCGCCGCCGAGGAGCAGCTCTGGCTGATGAGCGCGCGTCCGGACCTCACCCCAAACCAGGGCAAGCGCTACCAGTTGAAGCAGATCCTCTTCCAGGCCAACCCGGAGCGCTTTCAGGCGTTCCTCGCGGGCGAGCTCGACGCCGGCACGGCACCCGGCCTTGCCGTCATCTTCGCGCGCGCGCAAGGCGTGGACATGAAGATCGTGGCGAGCGTGTGCCTCGAGGCGGCGGGCAAGCAGTGGTTCAGCACCACCTACATGGTGAAGGACGACGGTCCGGTGAAAAGGGTGCAGGACCTGAAGGGCGGGACGATCGGCGTCGTCGGCATCAAGACCGCGACCGACCTGTGGGCGCGCGCGGGGCTCATCAACGCGGGCCTCGTGCCGGACAAGGACACCAAGGTCGTGCCGATGGCGTTTCCCGCGATCGGCGATGCGGTGCGCACCGGCAAGGTGAGCGCCGGCACGTTCGTCGAGCCGTTCTATTCCGCCGAGGTTGCAAAGGGCGGGCTGAGGAAACTCTTCACGGCGACCGAGGCCGTTGGCTACGACCACGAGCTTCTCGATATCTTCTTCGGCGAGAAATTTCTGAAGGCCAACCCGGAAGCGGTTCGCGCCTTTCTCGCCGACTACGTGGCGGTGACGAAGTACTACCTCGCCAACACCGCTCAGGCCAAGGCCGACCTGCACAAGGCGAGCTTCGTGCGCACGCCGCTCGAAACGTACCTCAAGAACGCGGACTGGAAGCGCGACCCGAATGCGCGCGTCGATGTCGAAAGCCTCAAGAAGCTCTCCGTCTTCATGCTCGACAAGCTGCAATGGCTCGAGAAGCCGGTGAACGTCGAATCGATGGTCGACCTGAGCTACCTGCCGCGCTGAGCGCCGCGACGCCTACCAGGGCGCACTTGCTCCAGAGGGCAGCGGGATTTCCGCGACATTGAGCACCATCGATACCAGGGTGTAATAGCCGCTCACGGCGACGAGATCGACTACGCCGCGCTCTCCCAGGCCGGCGAGCGCGCGTTTGAAGAGCGAGTCGTCGACGAAGTGCGTCTTGTGCAGCGCCATGCAGACGTCGTACACGATTTCCTCGTCGGCCTTCATGCCGCCGGGACGCCGGTTCTGCGCCAGGTCGTCCGCGATGGACTCGGCGAGGCCGCCCTTGAGCGCGAACGGCTTGTGCGCATTCCACTCGTACTTCGACTCCCAGAAACGAGCGTTGATGAGGATCGCCATCTCGTTCAGCCGTGCCGGGAGCGAGCTGTTGAACCTCAGGTACTCGCCGAGCTTCTGCACCCGGTCGGCGAGCTCGGGGCTGCGCAGCAGCGGCCCAAACGGGCCGCGCACGCCGCCGCGCGGGCCGCCCGCGATGGCCTCGTAGACCTGTTTCTGCGCGTCGGTGAGCTCATCGCGCGGGATGTCGGGAAAGCGCGGCTGTGCCATTGCGGCCGTCGAAAATGCCAGAGTGAAAAGAGCCGCGAGCATTCTAACCGACCTCGCTTGCGATCCACTTCCGCGCCGCGTCGGCCTGGCCGGCGGGAAAATGCCTGATCGTCGCCGCCACGAAGTGCGACGCCAGCTTCTCCGCGAGCGCGCCGAGCTTGGCGTCGGTGACCACGGCGATCCTCTTCACCTGCTTGTGGTGATCGCGCACAAAGCGCAGGTGCGCCGCCATCGCGCCCAGGCTGTCCCAGCCGGGGAACGCGCTGAGCTCGATGATGATGCCCGCCAGCGCGCCTTGGTTCTCGATGTGCGGATCCACGGTTTTCGCGATCTGCGCGAAATCCTCCTTGGTCAGCTTGGCCTTGGGGCGCAGGTGCAGGATGGATTGTGCCGCGTCGAAGCTGTACTCGATCATGCAGGACTCCTTTCGCTGCGGATGAGGTCCCAGATGTAGTTGCGGTACTCGTGGCACTGGGCGGACTTCTTGATCTCCAGGCTGCGCGGCCGGGGCAGGTCGATCTTCACTTCTTCGCGGATGCGCCCGGGGCGCGCGGTCAGGACGACCACGCGGTCGCCGAGGTAGACCGCCTCGTCAATGTCGTGGGTGACGAAGACAATCGTCTTCCCGGTGCGCTCCCAGAGGCGCGTCAGCTCCTCCTGCATGGTCTCGCGCGTCTGGGCGTCGAGCGCGCCGAAGGGCTCGTCCATCAACAGCACCTCGGGATCGAAGGCGAGCACCCGCGCGAGCGCGACGCGCTGCTTCATGCCGCCGGAAAGCTCCGCCGGGTAGTGGTTGCGGAAATCGGCGAGGCCAATCATGTCCAGGTGCTCGTCCACGGCCTTTTGGATTTTGTCTTTGGAAAGACCTTGGGTCTCCAGCCCCCACGCGACGTTGCCTGCGACCGTCTTCCACGGGAACAGCGCGAACTCCTGGAACATCATGCCGCGGTCGGGCCCCGGCCCGTTCACCCGCCGGCCGTGCACCTGGACCACGCCGGCTTCGGCCTGGATGAAGCCGCCCATGATGTGCAGCAGCGTGCTCTTGCCGCAGCCGCTCGGGCCGATGACGGTGACGAACTCGCCGTCGCGCACGACGAAGCGCTCCACGTCCAGCACCGCCAGGCTGCGGCCGTCCTTGCTGAAGCTCTTGCGGACTCCGGAGGCCTCGAGCGCAATGCCGGTCAACTACTTCTCCCGCGCAACCGGCCATCCGTGTCCCGAGAGGTCGAACTTCACTCCGGCGAGGCTCAGCTTCTTCTCGAAGAAGATGGTGTTCCCGGAGAGCTTCGACAGATCCACCGGCGGCGGCGGCTGCGAGACGGCGCCGGCCTTGCGCGCCTGCGCCTCGGCGCCCGCGAGGTCGTCGACCTGGACTCCGAAGTGGTCTAGCCCGTAGCCGTCGGGATACGGGTTGGGCGTCTCCCGGGTGCGCTTCCAGCAGACGATCGCAAGATTGATGTAGCCGTCGGTGAGGTAGACCTCGCGCGCAAGCTCGCTGTCGCCGCGCGAGATCTCCTCGAGGCCGAGCGCGCTCTTGAAGAGCTCAGCGGCGACGAAAGGGTCTTCGGCGGTGATTGCGATATGACGGATCTTGGCCATGGTTCATCCTGAAAAAGCGAGCAGCTGCACGAGCTCGGCGTGCGCCTTGGCGACGTCCCGCGCCTCGCGCTCGATGCGCCGATCGCGCAGCCAGCAGGCCGGCGGGAAGGAACGCTGCCCGTCCTTGCCCACCTCGCGCGAGATGCGCGCTACGGTCGCGACGCGCGGCTTGCGTCGTCGTGCATACCTTCCAAGAGCATGCTCGATTTCCGCGCCGCTCGCCAGTTCCTCGGCGAGCACCGCCGCGTCCTCCATCGCCATCCCCGCGCCCTGCCCGATGTTCGGAGTCATGGCGTGCGCCGCGTCGCCGAGCAGCACCGCCGCGCGCTGCGCCGACAGCCGGATCCAGTCCTCGGCCCAGAGCTCCTCGATCTCGGTAGTGATGGTCGCTTCCGCGGCGGGCAAGGCGGAAAACAGCCTCTGCAGCCTTTCGTCGCTGAACTGCCCAAACAGCAGCGGCAGGTCGACATCCGGGTTTGCCTTGCGCGGCGAATTGAACGTGGTCCAGACGTACAGCTTGGACTCCGAAATCGGCACGAGGCCGATGCGCTGCCCGCGCCCTAGATACTCGGTGAAGCACTGCACGCCGGCAACGTTCTCCATGATGAGCCGGTGGGAGCGGTAGCCCATGTAACGCGGCGCCATTTCACCAAAGACCTCGCGGCGCACCTGCGAGCGGATACCGTCCGCGCCGACGACGAGATCGGCCTCGATGGCGCGAATCGCGTTGACCGTTTCGCCGAAGCGCACGGTTCCGGGAGGAAGGCTGCGATAGAGCACGTCGAGGAGATGGGCGCGGTGCACCAGCGCGCCCTCTGCGAGCTTGCCGCTTTCATAGAGCGGACGATAGTCTCGCGTCGCGAGAAGCCGTCCGCGCCGATCGCGCGTCTCGCGCGTGAGGTAGGGCCATGAATCGGCGCGCACGGCTTCGGCGAGGCCGTTGCGCTCGAGCACGCGCATGGCGTTGGGATTCATGATGATTCCGGCGCCGACCGGGTTGAGCTGCGCGGCGCGCTCCAGCACGCTCGACTGAATGCCTCGCACCGCGAGCTCGCGCGCGAGCGAGAGCCCGGCGATGCCGCCGCCGACGATGACGATTCTCATATGCGAGATCGTATTTTCGTGAACGGCGCTTGACCCCTATCAAGACTCCGTCCTGGGCCTGACGTAACGTCTAGTCGTTCTCTGTTTGGGGGTAAGAAGTGGTTCACGGACGAAATTTCGTCCAACCCGGTGCGCCTGCGGGTTCGCCGGTGGTCGCCTCAAATCCAAGCTTGCCATTGAAGCGGCGCCGAATGTCTTCGTTGCCGCCATCCAACCCAACCGCAACGCAAACCTAGGGGAGAATCATGTTCAGTCGTCGGCATTTTCTCAAGACTTCCATGGCCGCTGGCGCCGGCATCGCCTTGTACGGCGGCTTCGGTTCCAAGCAAGCATGGGCGTGGTATCAATCGCGACAGACACCGCTCTGGCAAACCGCTTTTCGCGGCGTAGGCCCGGGAGGAATCCCGGTGGCTGCGCCGGATTCATTCCCGGCGCCGGTCACCGGCGCCACGCACTACACGCTGGGAATCAATCAGTTCACCGACCAGGTGCATCCCAACCTTGGTCCGACGACGTTCTGGGGCTACCACCCGAATGTCGCACTGGGCGGCGGCGTGCAGCCGCAGAAACATCTCGGCGGCATTATCGTTGCGCAGAAGGGTGTGCCGATCCAGCTCACATTCACCAACAGTCTGCCGCCCACGCAC
>JBJMWH010000361.1:0-7533 GCA_045810245.1 Burkholderiales bacterium
CCCCATCACGCCCGCGACGCGGCCGTTGCGCCGCAGGGAGAAAAATTTCACGCCGGCCCTCATCTCGGACACGAGCTCTTCGCGCGACATATAAGGCTCGTGCCAGCGATCGGCCGGAATCACGCCGCGATAGGCGAGCGCGGCATCGTTGATCACGGCACCGATGGCGTCCGGGTCTTGTATCGATTCAACGTCGTCGGACGAAGACAAGCGCCCATCGTACAGCGGGCCGTCCCGCGAAGGGACGGCCCGCATTTACAGCGAACTTCTGAAGCCTTACTTGCTTGCTGGAGCAGCCGGTTCGGGGCCCGACTGGGTGCCGGTGCTTCCGGCGCCCTGGCCCGAGCCCACACCTCCGGTTCCCGGAACCGCACCCGAGCTCCCCATGCTGGTGCTGCCGCTGGAGCTCGGCGAGGTACCCGACGAGGACGAGGTGCCACCGGACGAGGACGAAGTGCCTCCGGCACTGGAGCCGGTGGTAATGCCTTCGTCCTTCAGGCACTTCTCGCGCTCCGAGCCCATCATGCCGAGGCACTTGCTGCTCGAGCTGGAGGCGCCGCTGCTGCCCGACACCCCGGAGGAACCGGTCACCGGAGTCGACGAGCTGCCCGTCGCGCCAGCGCTGCTGCCCGTGCCGCCGGATGTGGAGCCGGTGCCCTGCGCCAGCGACACCCCGGAAAGTGCAAAAAGCGCCGCGGCCGTAGCTGCACAGATGAGCTTCAAGGTTGCCTCCTTACTTGCTGCTGCTCGAGCCGGACGTTCCGGAGCTGCTGGAGCCGCTGCTCGTGCCCGAACCGGAGCTCGAGCTGCCCATGCCGCTGCTGCTCGGCGACTTCGGGCTGCTGCTGGGCGAGGAGCTGCTGGAGCTCGGCGAGCTGGAGCTCGGTGAGCTGCTGCTCGAAGTGCCGCCGCTCGAGGAGCTGGAGCCGCTGCCGGACTTGTTGAAGTGGGCGTCCCACTCCTGACGCGAGATCGAGCCATCGCTGTTCGTGTCGACCGACGAGAACGACGGGGTCGAGCTGCTGGAGCTGCTCGCGCCGCCCGAGGCGCTCGGCGAGGACGACGAAGAAGACGAGCTCGGCGAAGCCGCGCTGGGCGAGGCCGAAGAGCTGCTGGGCGAGGACGAGGAGCTGCTGCTCGGCGAGGACGAGCTGCTCGAAGCACCGCCGGAAGCGCTGCCCGAAGACTTGCTGCTGTCCGTCGCGCTCGGGCTCGAAGAGCTGCTGCTGCCGGTCGCGCTCGGGCTCGAAGAACTGCTGCTGCCCGTGCCGCTCGTACTCTGTGCCGCCGCAACACCGGCAAGTGCAAAAAGCGCCGCCGCTGTCGCTGTTACAACGACTTTCAACTTCATATGAATTCCTCCTAGGGGAATTGAGGGAAGAACTGCAGCCAGGAGGAATGCAATCCCCATGCCCGCGGCAGCGACGGGCACGAGACTTCCTTCACATGCGCCTCATGCAATCGAGAGCCTTGACCATCAGCGCGGCGGCGGCGCTTGCCTCGGCCGCATTCGTTCACCAGCGCGCCTGGCGCGCCGAGCGCGATAGCCCCCCACTCGGCCGCATCGTCGAGGTGGATGACGTACGCATCCACTATCTCGACCGCGGCCAGGGCACGCCGCTTGTCATGCTGCACGGCAACGGCAGCATGGTGCAGGAGTTGAGGTTGAGCGGTCTGTATGAACTGGCTGCCGCGCGCTATCGCGTCATCGCGCCCGATCGTCCCGGATACGGCCACAGCTCTCGCCCACGGCGCAGTTGGTGGGCGCCGCGCTCGCAGGCCGCGCTGCTCCGCGCCCTGCTCGCACGGATCGGCGTCGAGCGCCCGATCCTCTTCGGCCATTCCTTCGGCGCGCTCGTCGCGCTCGCTTTCGCGCTCGACTATCCGGCCGAAACACGCGGCGTGGTGCTCGCCTCGGGCTACTACTTCCCGACGGCCCGCCTGGACGTGCCGTTCATGGCGGCACCCGCGCTGCCGATTCTCGGCGACCTGATGCGGCATACCATTTCGCCGCTTCTTTCGCGCGCTCTTTGGCCGCACATGCTGAAGGTGCAGTTCAGTCCGGCGCCGGTGCCGCGCTACTTCCAGCTGTTCCCGACCTGGATGGCGCTGCGGCCCTCGCAGCTCCGCGCCGCGGCCGAGGAGGCCGCGCTGCTCGTGCCATCCGCCTCGCGCATGCGGCGAAGGTACCGGGCGCTCGAAGTTCCCACGGTCATCGTGGCGGGCGCGCAGGATCGTTACGTCGATCCGTCGCGCCACTCCATCGCGCTCGCGCGACACATCGCGTCCGCCGAGCTCGTGGTGTCTCCGCGCGCGGGCCACATGGTGCATCACGTCGATCCGCGCCGCGTGCTCCACGCGATCGAAGTCGCGGCGCGCTGATTGCAGCGTCGGCCCGCATCCTTTTCCATTTCTATCTATAGAGGAGTTTTTTATGCGTACAACCCTAACGCTCGTCCTCACCGCCTGTGCCGCGCTTGCCGCTGCGTCGGGCGCGCTCGCCCAGTCGAACGACACGAAAAGCAGTTCCACTCGCACGGAACAAACGAAAAGCTCGTTCGACCGTGGGGATCGCAAGCACTTTCAGCAGATCGCGCAGGCCAACATGGCCGAGGTCCAGGCCGGGAAGCTCGCGCAGACCAAGGCCAGCTCGGACGAGGTGAAGAAATTCGCCCAGCACATGGTCGATGACCACAGCAAGATGCTCAACGAGCAGCAAAGCATGGCCCAGGCGAAAGGCGTTTCGCTTCCCAAGGAGCCGGCCAAGGCGGACAAGTCGGCGCTGAAGAAGCTGCAGTCGGCTTCCGGCGATCAATTCGACCGCAGCTACATGCAGCAGATGGTGAAGGACCACGAGAAAGCGCTGAAGATCGTGCAGGACACGGCGAAAGGCGCGAAGGATCCCGAGCTCAAGCAGGCCGCGCAAAAAGCGGCGCCCGAGATCGAGAAGCACCTCGAGATGGCGAAGCAGATCGCCAGCAAGAAATAGAAAATCCCAGCTTCGTCATGCAGCGAACATTGCTGTCGCCGATCTACTGTAATCGTTGCATGCGGCGGTACGAATTACCGCGGATCACGCGGCAATTCGAGCGCGCGCTCAGCGACAAGCGCTTCGAGAAGCGCTTGTCGCGAGGCCTGCTGCACCGTTGGCACAAGTAGTGCTGTCCGCGAAGTAAACGGAGGTCATCGCCTTGATTAGGAAGATAGCGATCATCAGCGAGCACGCGTCGCCGCTCGCGGCCGCAGGCGGGGTCGACAGCGGCGGCCAGAACATCTATGTCGCCCAGGTGGCGCGCCACCTGGCGCGTCGTGGCTATATCGTCGACGTCTTCACTCGCCGCGACGGCGAAAACCTTCCGGAAATCGTCGAGCTGCAGCCTCGTCTTCGCGTCGTGCACGTGCCCGCCGGGCCACCGTGCTTCGTGCGCAAGGAGGAGCTGCTCCCGCTGATGGACGATTTCTTCGAGCACGTGCGGCGCTTCGCGGCAGTGCACGGTGAATACCATCTCGCCCACGCGAACTTCTTCATGTCGGCGCTCGTGGCCCTGCGCCTCAAGCAGGCGCTCGGCACGCCTTTCGTCGTCACCTTCCACGCGCTGGGCCGCGTGCGCCGCCAGCATCAGAGCGATACCGACGAGTTCCCGCACGAGCGCATGCGAATCGAGGACCAGTGCATTGCGGGCGCCGACGCCGTGATCGCCGAGTGCCCCCAGGACGAAGCCGACCTCACCACGCTCTACCGCGCCGATCCCGCCCGCATCCGCGTCATCCCCTGCGGCTTCGACAAGGCGGAGTTCTGGCCGATCGCGCGGCCTTTTGCACGCCGCGCGCTCGGCTTCGATCCGAAGGACAGGATCCTGATGAACATCGGCCGGCTGGTGCCGCGCAAGGGCATCGACAATGTCGTGCGCGCGCTTGGACGCCTGAGCCGCGACTACGGCATCGCTGCCAGGCTCATCGTGGTCGGCGGCAACTCCGACCTGCCCTGCCCGGTGATCACGCCCGAAATCGGCCGCCTGCGCGGGATCGCGGCGGCCGAAGGCGTCGCAGATCAAGTGGTCTTCACTGGCCGGCGCAGCCGCGAGTTCCTGAAGCTCTATTACAACGCGGCCGACATCTTCGCGACCACGCCCTGGTACGAGCCCTTCGGCATTACCCCGCTCGAGGCCATGGCCTGCGGCACGCCGGTCGTCGGCTCGGACGTCGGCGGCATCAAGTACAGCGTGGCCGACGGCTTCACCGGCGCGCTGGTGCCGCCGCACGACCCCGACGCGCTGGCAGCGAGCCTCGCAAAGCTCTTCAGCGACCCGGGCCTGCGCAAGGAGCTCGGACGCAACGCGATCGACCGGGTGCACGAGCGGTTCACCTGGAACAAGGTCACCGGCTCGATCGCAGGGCTCTATGAGGACCTGCTCGAGGGGCGCTCACCCGAGCCGGTCGAGCGCATCGCGGCGGCAGCTTAGCCATGGGCCTCGAAGGAAAAACCGTTCTCGTCACGGGCGGGGCGCGCGGACTCGGTGCGGCCATCGCCCGCGAGCTGGCGCGCGCGGGCGCGAGCATCGTGGTCGCGGATCTCAACCTGAAGGGTGCGCAGGCGGTGGCGCAGGCGCTTCAAGACCGCGCGCGCGCGCTCGAGCTCGACGTCAGGAATGAGGACGACGTGGCTTCGGCGCTCGACGCGATCGGGCGCCTGGATGTCCTCGTCAACAACGCGGCGGTCGACTTCACGCTGCCGATCGACGAGCTCTCGGTCGCGCAGTGGGACGCGGTCATCGGCGTGAACCTGCGCGCGCCGTTCCTTCTCTCCAAGCACGCCGCGCGGATCATGAAAGCCCATGGCGGCGGGCACATCGTCAACATCGCCTCGACTGCTTCGAAGCGCGCCTGGCCGAACGCCGCGCCCTACCACGCAGCCAAATGGGGCCTGCTCGGTCTTTCGCATGCGCTGCACGCCGAGTTGCGCCCGCACCGTATCAAGGTGAGCGCGGTGGTCGCCGGCGGCATGCGCACGCCGTTCCTCCTGGACCGCTTTCCCGACATCGATCCGGGCGTGCTGCAGGACCCCGAGAACGTGGCGGCGACGGTTCGGTTCCTCCTCACGCTGCCCGACGAGAGCGTGATTCCCGAGGTGATGGTGATCCCGATGCGCGAGACCTCCTGGCCGTGATGGGAAGGGCCGTTTTCATCGATAAAGACGGCACCCTGCTCGTCGACGTGCCGTACAACGTCGATCCGCAGCGCATGCTGCTCTCGCCCGGCGCGGCCGATGCGGTCGCGAGCTTCGCCGGCTGCGGCTACCGCGTGATCGTGGTCTCCAACCAGCCGGGCGCGGCGCTCGGCCTCTTTCCCGAAGAAGCGCTGGCGGCGGTCGAGGAGCGCCTGCGCGCGCTGCTGCCGCAGGTTGCAGGGTTCTACTACTGCCCTCATGCCCCGCACGATGGATGCGGCTGCCGCAAGCCCGAGCCAGGACTGCTCGAGCGCGCTTCACGCGAGCACGGCATCGACCTTCTCGGCTCATGGATGATCGGCGACATCCTGGACGACGTGGAAGCCGGGCGTCGCGCCGGCTGCCGCACCATCCTGCTCGACGCGGGCAACGAGACCGAGTGGTGCGTGAGCGACGCACGCAGCCCGCACCATATCGCGGCGACCCTCGTCGACGCCGCGCGCATCGTCAGCGACGCGCAATGAGCTGGGCCGGTGTGCGCAACCTGCTGTGCGTGCGCCTGGACAGCATCGGCGACGTGCTCATGACCACACCGGCGATCCGCGCTTGCCGCGAGACGTTTGGCTGCCGCATTACGCTCCTCACCTCGAGCGGCGGTGCGAGCATCGCACGGCACGTGCCCGAGATCGACGCCGTGATGAGCTTCGCCGCGCCGTGGATGAAGGTCCGCACCCCGGACGACGACACGCGGATGGTCGAGACGCTGAAGGCGGGAGCGTTCGACGCAGCCGTCATCTTCACGGTCTACAGCCAGAATCCGCTGCCGGCCGCGTACCTCTGCTATCTCGCGGGCATTCCCAGGCGGCTCGCGCACTGCCACGAGAATCCCTACCACCTGCTGACCGACTGGCAGCCCGATCCGGAGCCCGCGACGCGAGTGCGTCACGAGGTCGAGCGCCAGCTCGACCTCGTGACCGCGGTCGGTGCACGCACCGCCGACGAGCGTCTGTCGCTCGAGGTGCCCCAGTGGGCGCGGCAGCGCGCGCGGCGTTTTCTGCGCCCGCTGCGCGGCCCGGCGGTAGTGGTGCACGTGGGCGCGCACGCTCCCTCGCGGCGCTATCCGCCCGAGCAGTACGCGCGCGCCGTCGACATGCTGGTCGGGCAGAGCGGTTGCGAAGCGATCTTCACGGGCGACGCCGGCGAGGAAAGCCTGGTGCGCAGCGTCCAGGAGGCGATGCCGCGGGCCTCGCATTCGCTCGTCGGCCGGCTCGAGGTGGCCGAGCTCGCCGCGCTCATCGCCGAAGCCGACCTCCTCATCTCGAACAATACCGGCCCCGCGCACATCGCGGCCGCAGTCGGCACGCCGGTGGTGGACCTTTACGCTCTCACCAATCCACAGCACACGCCCTGGCGCGTCGCAGCCAAGGTGCTGTTCCACGACGTGCCCTGCCGCAATTGCTACAAGAGCGTCTGTCCCGCGGGTCATCACGACTGCCTGCGGCGCGTGCCGCCCGAGCGCGTTGCCGCCGCGGCGCTGGAGCTCCTCGCGTGATCACGCTCGGAATCAACGCGGTGTACCACGATTCGGCAGCATGCCTGGTGCGCGACGGCCGCGTCGTCGCGGCGGCCGAGGAAGAGCGCTTCACCAGAATCAAGCACGGCAAGCGGCCGCTGCCGTTCACCACCTGGGAGCTTCCTTACCACGCGATCGATTTCTGTCTCGGCGCGGCCGGCCTTGACCTCGCGGACGTGGATCATGTCGCCTACTCGTTCCAGCCGAGGCTCCTGCTCAAGGAGAAGGAGCTCAGGCTGCCGATCGAGCCGAGCGCCTTCGCCACCAAGCAATCCTGGACCTCGCCCTGGGAGCCGCTCGAGCTTGCCTACGTCGTGAACGCCGAGCGCCAGCTCCTCGACGGAGCGCCGCATCACCTCGGCAAGCGCTTCGTCCGAGCGAAGAAAGCCCGCCACTGGCGCTGGCATTACGTCGAGCACCATCTCGCGCACGAGGCGAGCGCCTTCCTCGCCGCGCCGTTCGAGGAAGCCGCGGTCATGACCCTCGATGGCCGCGGCGAGCTCGCGACCACCAGTTATGGCCGCTTCGCAGGACGCCACTACGAGCGCCTTGGCCAGGTTCTGATGCCGCACTCGCTCGGGCTTCTCTACGAGCGCGTCACCTCCTACCTCGGCTTCCTGAATTCCTCGGATGAGTACAAGGTCATGGCGCTCGCCTCGTATGGCGAACCGCTTCACGCTTCGGCTTTTCGAGAATTGGTACGGATCCGCCAGAACGGCGAATACACAGTGGCCGAAACCGACCTCGAGGCGCTATTCGGACCCAGGCGTGAGCGCGGCGGCCCGATGGAGAA
>JBJMWH010000362.1:0-3665 GCA_045810245.1 Burkholderiales bacterium
CGCCGACCTGGGATCGGGCGATGGACGCATCGTGATCGCGGCGGCGCAGAAATTCGGCGCCCGCGGCCTGGGCATCGAGCTCGATCCGCGGCTGGTGGAGCGCTCGCGCGACAACGCTGCGCGGGCCGGGGTCGCGGACCGCGTTTCCTTCGTGCAGGGCGACGTGCTCGCGGCGGACATCTCGGCGGCGAGCGTGGTCACGGTCTACCTGCTGCCCGACCTCATCAATCGCCTGCAGCCGAGATTTCTCCAGCGCCTGCAGCCCGGGACCCGGATCGTTTCGCATGCGTTCACCATGACCGGGTGGCGGCCCGACGGCCGCGAGACCATGCACATCGCCGGGCCCCATCCTGGACAGGGCGACCAGAGCAGCCTGTATCTCTGGATCGTGCCCGCCGAGGTGCGCGGGGTGTGGCAGGCGGAGGCGAGCCGCATCCGGATCTACCAGAACTTCCAGGACATCGAGCTCGAAGGCCGGCTGCTGGGACGCGAGATCGCGTCCTCGCGCGCCACCTTGCGCGGCCGCGATATCACCTGGGATGCAAATGGCGCCCGCTTCGAGGGCCGCCTGGAGGGCGGGCTCATCACGGGCGAGCTGATCGGCGCGCAATCGCGCCGGCCGCTCATTCTGACGCGCGAGCGCTAAAGCATCTTCCCGGGATTCATCAGTCCCCTTGGGTCGAGCGTGCGCTTGAGGCTGCGCATGAGCTCGAGCTCGAGCGGGTGCTTGTGCCGCCGGATCTCGTCGCGCTTGAGCTGCCCCAGACCATGCTCCGCGGAGATCGAGCCGCCGAACGCGTCGAGCGCGTCGTACACGACGCGGCTGACCTCTTCGCGGCGCTCCATCAGCGCCTCGGAGCCGACGTTGTAGTGGAGGTTGCCGTCGCCCACGTGGCCGAAGCAGTAGATGGCGATCTCCCCGAACCGCTCGCGCAGGCTGCCGCCGGCTTGGTCGATGAACTCGGCGATCCTCGACACCGGTACCGAGATATCGTGCTTGACGTTGGTGAATTGCGCCTCCGGGATGGTCTCGCGAATGCGCCACAGCTCGCGCGACTGCTGCCCGCTCTGCGCCAGCGCGGCGTCGCGCAACGCGCCCTGCTCAGCGCAGTCGGCGAGCGCGCTCTCCACGCGTTCGCGCAGCGCTGCAGGATCGCCGCTGTCGCCGAGCTCGGCGAGCACATACCAGGGATGCGTCGCCGCGAGCGGATCCTGCAAGCCCGGCGAATGCGCGAGCACGGCCTCGACACAGGCGCGCGAGACGAGCTCGAACGCCGACAGGCGCTCGCCGAGCCGCTCGCGCAGGCCGCTGAGCAGCGCCACGGCGGCGCGCGGGCTGTCGAGCGCGATCCAGGCGCTCGCCGTGGCGCTGGGACGGGGAAAGAGCCGCAGCACCGCGGCGGTGATGATGCCGAGCGTGCCTTCGGCGCCGAGGAAAAGCTGCTTGAGGTCGTAGCCGGTGTTGTCCTTGCGCAGCGCCCGCAGTCCGTCCCAAACGCGGCCGTCGGCCAGCACCACTTCCAGTCCGAGAACCTGCTCGCGCGCCATGCCGTAACGAAGCACGTTCACGCCGCCCGCGTTCGTGGAGAGGTTGCCGCCGATCTGACAGCTTCCCTCCGCTGCGAGGGACAGCGGAAAGAGGCGCCCCGCGTCCTCCGCGGCCTTCTGCACGGCTGCCAGCACGCAACCCGCCTCGACGGTGATCGTATCGTTCAGCGAGTCGAGCGAGCGGATCCGGTTCATACGCGTGAGCGACAGCACGATCTCTCGCCGCGTCCCGGTGGGCACCGCGCCGCCGACCAGGCCGGTATTGCCGCCCTGCGCTACCACCGCAACCTCCTCGCGGGCGCAGAGGGCCACCACCGCCGCCACCTCGGCGCTGCCCCCGGGGCGCACCACGCACTCCGCCGGCGCGGAAAACTGCCGCCGCCAGTCGGTGAAGTAGGCTTTCGTCTGGGCGGGGTCGGTGAGGACGTTGCGAGCGCCTACAATCTCGGCGAGGAGATGGGGTAGTGTCATTCCTGATACGCATTCTACTGGCGTTGATCGCGCTCCCCGCATGGGGCCAGCCGGCACCGGTCATCGTCGGCGCCGCCGTGTCGCAGACCGGGGCTCTCGCTGACCTCGCGGCCGATTACCGCAAGGCGCTGCTCCTGTGGCAGGACGAAGTCAATGCCGCGGGCGGCCTGCTCGGCCGGCGCGTCGAGCTGCGGCTGCTCGACGACGAGTCCGATGCGAGGCGCAGCGGCGAGCTCTACGCCGAGCTGATCCGGGGCAAGGCCGATCTCCTGATCGGCCCCTACGGCTCCGCGGCGACGCTCATGGCGAGCGCTCAGGCCGAGCGCGCGCGGCGCGTGCTCATCAATGGCGCCGGGCCTTCCCTCGCGGTCCACAAGCGCTCGCTGCGCTACGTCTTCCAGAGCACGATGCCCAACTCCGCCTATGGCGTGGGGGTGCTGGAGGTGGCGAAGGCGGCGGGGCTTGCGAGCGCGTTCATCCTGGCCCGCGACGACCACGCGGTTCAGGAGATGGCCGAGTCCGCGCGCGAGCGCGCGATGAAGCTGGGAATCGACGCCGGCGACGTCCAGACCTACGGCGCAGGTGACTCGAATTTCGCCCCCTCGATCTACAAGGGCAGCGCGGACGCCCTGATCGTGTTCGGCGAGACGCGCGACACCGCCGATGTCCTGCGCACCCTGAAGAAGCTGGCATACGCGCCGCGGCTTTTCTTCGCGCGCAGCGCGTCCGATCCGCGCTTCATCCGCATGGTGGGGCAGGACGCCGAGTTCACGCTCGCGACGAAGGAATACGATCCGAAGTTCAGGACCTTCGGCAATGAGCAGTTCGCCGCGGCGTTCGAGGCGCGATGGTCCGCTCCGCCTACGTTCGCGGCCGCACAGGGGCACGCCGCAGGCACGGTGCTCGCCGAGGCGGTGCGCCTGACGAAATCGCTCGACCAGGCGAAATTGCGGGTCACGCTCGCCGAGATGGAGACCGACACGGTGCTCGGCGGCTACAAGGTGGATCCGGAGACCGGCGAGCAAAGGGCGGCGCGGCCGGCAGTGGTGCAGATTCAGCGCGGCAAGCCGCAGGTCGTGTGGCCGGAATGGCTGCAGTCCTCGACGCTGCAGCCCTATCCGCCATGGAGCGAGCGCAAGCTGCTCGAATAGGGAGAAAGCGCCGATGCCGCTGCTGCGTTCGCTTCTTTTCGCCCCCGGCAACGTTGCGCGGCGGGTCGAGAAAGCCTTGAGCCTCGCGGCCGATGCGGTGATCGTAGACCTCGAGGATTCGGTGGCGATCTCCGACAAGGAGGCGACGCGCAAGCCCGTCGCCCGCGCCCTGTCGATGCCGCGCAAATGCCTCGGCTACGTGCGCGTCAACGCGCCGTCGAGCGCCTTTTGCTACGCGGATCTTGCGGCTACGATCCACGAGCGCGTGGACGGCGTGCTGCTGCCCAAGGTCGAAAGCGCGGCCGACCTGCACGCGGTCGACTGGCTGCTCGCCGCGCTCGAGCGCGAGCGCGGCATCGCCGAAGGCTCGATCGACCTCATCCCGCAGATCGAGACCGCGGCCGGCGTGCAGCGCATCGACCGCGTCATCCAGGCAAGAAGCCTCCGGTCCTACAAGGGGCCGTGGCGGGTCAAGCGGGTGGCGTTCGGCGCAGC
>JBJMWH010000363.1:0-2735 GCA_045810245.1 Burkholderiales bacterium
ATTTGCGACAGCAGGATCGCAGCTTCGATGGTTTTGTTGGTTTTCATGCGGTTCCCCGTATCGCTTGCCCTGAGCAGGTTGTGCAAGATAACGGCGCCGCGGAAATCGCGGTAAGGAATACCGCACAGCGTAGGACGTAGCGATAAGACGTG
Organism: Burkholderiales bacterium; assembly: GCA_045810245.1. GTDB lineage: Bacteria > Pseudomonadota > Gammaproteobacteria > Burkholderiales > SG8-39 > SCGC-AG-212-J23. Next base: position 153 of record JBJMWH010000363.1, read on the forward strand.
CCGCTGGTGCGGCGCCAATTGGTGCGCCGCGGCGAGGAAACGCTCTGGTCAGCGCAGCGGAACCAGCCCGCCCTGGACCTTTTCGGCGATGAACGAAAGCAGCGCGTCGGAGCGCACGGGCTTGCGGAGGTAGCCGAGCGCGCCCAGCTCCCTGCCCCGCGCCTCGCTTTCGACCGCGGTCGTCAGAAAGATGACCGGGATGTTCTGCTGCACCGGATCCGCGCGCAGCGCGGCCACGAACTCCAAGCCGCTCATGTGGGGCATGAAGACATCGCAGATGATGAGGTCGGGCTGCTGGCAGAGCACGGCGTAGCCGGCGGCGATCCCGTCTTCCGCGGTCTGGACTTCGTAGCCGGCGTGCTTGAGATGCAGCGACAACAACTCGCGCATGTTGCGGTCGTCGTCGACGATCAGAATCCTCAACATCGAATCGCCTCCCCGGGCGAACCGCCAAATTACCTCCCAAAGCGACAATTCGAGCAGGGAACTCTTCACAGCTTGAACGGCTGACCGGTCAGAAAGCTGGACGCCCTGCTTGCGCGAGCTGCGGCAGTAGCTAGAAATGGCTACCGGGCTGGCACAACTACACGAACCGGCAACTTTCTTCGAAGCTCAAGCGGGGATTGCGCGGTGGAAGCTTGGTGCCGATTCCGTAGCCGATGTTGATGAGGAAGTTCGATTTCAGCCGGCCGTCGGGGAAGAAGGCGGCATCGACCTTGGCGTTGTCGAACCCGGACATCGCGCCGCAGTCGAGCCCGACCGCGCGCAGCGCGAGGATGAGGTAGGCGCCCTGCAGGCTGCCGTTGCGGAAGCCGTGGATCTCGGCGACGGGCGGCTTGTTGTACCAGTTGATCGCGTCGGGGTTGTGGTAGAGGCGCGGCAGGTGCTCCCAGAACTTGGTGTCGTACGCCACGATCGCGACCATGGGCGCCTTGATCGTCTTCGCCGCGTTCACGGGCGAAAGCGCCGGGCGCAGCTTCTCGCGCGACTCCTCGGACTTCAGATACAGCACGCGCATCGGCTGGCTGTTGGCAGTGGTCGGACCCCATTTCATGAGGTCGTGCGCCGCGCGCAGCAGCTCTTCCGGAACCGGCCGGTCCTCGAATTCGCCGTAGCTCCGCGCCTTGCGCAGCATGACATCGAGCGTAGCTTCGTCCGCGGTCATCCCGATACCCCGATCTTCACCAGCGCGCCGCCGTCCACCGGTAGCGCGACGCCGGTAATGAAATTCGCTTCGTCGGAGGCGAGGAACAGCGCCGCGTTGGCGACGTCCCATGCGGTGCCCATCTTTTTGCGCAGCGGCACCTTGGCGTCGCGCATCGCCGCGACCTCTGCGCGGGTTTTGCCGCTGACGCGTGCGCGGGTGTCGACCGCCATCGGCGTATCCATGAGGCCGGGGAGGATGACGTTGGCGCGCACGCCGAACTCTGCGTTCTGGATCGCGATTTGCTGGGTGTAGGCGATCATCGCCGCCTTGGTCGCCTTGTAAGCGACGGTCGGGTAGACCTCCCACGCCGCCACCGAAGAGATGGCGATGATGACACCCGAGCGCTGCGCGCGCATGATCGGCAGCGCGTGCTTGCAGGCCATGACGCAGCCACGCAGGTTGATCGCGCTGATGCGATCGAAGGCCTCCTCGGTGATCTCGAGCGGCGACGCATCGCCGCCGGCGAGCGAGACGCCTACGTTGTAGTGAAGGACGTCGAGTCGTCCCCAGCGCTCCTGAGCGCTGCGCATCGCCGCTGCGAGCGTCACCTCCCTCGTGACGTCGGCCTCGAAGGCAACGCAGTCGCCGCCGGCAAGCTGCGCCGTCTCCTTCGCCGAGGCGAGGTCGCGGTCGACCGCGAGCACTGCCGCGCCCTCCTGGACAAAGCGCATGGTGACCGCACGGCCGTTGCCGAGGCCTTCGCCGGGTCCCTGCCCGGCGCCTACGACGACGGCGATCTTGTGCTTCAGGCGCATCGACCGGTCATTCTGGCATAGCATCGCGTCGATGGTGGAGCTGGCGAGCGTCATTCGTGCAGGCGACGGCGTGGTGTGGGGGCAGGCCTGCGCGGAGCCGCAGACGCTGGTCGAGCTGTTCGTCGCCCAGCGCGACGCGTTCTCCGGGGCCCGCGTGTTCCTCGGCGCGAGCTACTCGGGGCTGGTGAAGCCGGAGCACGCCGACCACCTGCGCCTCGCCTCGTATTGCGGCAGCGGCGCGAACCGCGCGCTCGCCGACGCGGGCGTGCTCGAAATCTATCCCACCCCTTACTCCCAACTTGGCGGGCTCGTCCGCGATGGGAAGATCGGCGCCGACGTCGTGCTGGTGCAGGTGTCGCCGCCCAACGCGCGCGGCGAGTACAGCCTGGGCCTCGGCGTCGAGTACCTGGCGTCTGCGCTGCGGGCCTCGCGTGCGGTTCTCGCGGAGGTCAACGACCGCGTGCCCTGGACTCATACCGAGCCGCTCCTCCGCAGGAAGGACTTCGCGCTCGTGGTCGAAAGCTCGCGCGCGCCCGTCTACCTGCCGTACCGCTGCGGCGAGATCGAGATGGCCATCGCGCGCCACGCCGCAGGCTACATTCCGGACCGCGCGGTGCTCGA
>JBJMWH010000364.1:0-2518 GCA_045810245.1 Burkholderiales bacterium
GCCGTCAAGCGGGTTTTCAGAAAAGAATTTCTGGGCAAAGTCAGGCGCACCTCGGTCGTGCGTCACTACGGGCTGCGAACGCTCCTCTACGGCACGCTCCTCCCCGGCCCCGACATCGGCTTGCGCTGCGCCGGCGAAATGCGCGCGGTGCGTGCGGCGGGCTTCGAGGTCGGCGTGCACTGCTGGGACCACGTGCGCTGGCAGGACTACGTCGCCGAGCGCGATGCGGCATGGACCGAGCGCGAGATGACGCTCGCCGAGGAGCGCTTCCGATCGATCTTCGGCGAGCCGCCGCAAAGCTGGGCGGCGGCCGGCTGGCAGACCAACCGCCACGCGGCCGCGTGGCAGGCGCGCGCACGGCTCGCCTACGCCTCCGATACGCGCGGCTTCTCGCCTTTTGTCCCGCTCTGGAACGGCGAGGCGCTCGGCAGCGTGCAGCTTCCCACGACGCTGCCTACGCTCGACGAGCTGATCGGGCGCGAGGGCGACCCCGTCGCGAGCCTGCTCGCCGCCACGGCGTCCGGAGCAGCTCACGTCTTCACCGCGCACGCGGAGCTCGAGGGCGGCGAGCTCGCAGACATGATGGAGGCGCTGCTCGCGGGCTGGAGCGCGCAGGGCTACGAAATCGTGAGCCTCGCCACGATGCGCCGCGCGCGCGCCGGCCAGGCGCTGCCGCGGCACGAGGTGGTGTTCGCCGAGGTGCCGGGCCGCTCCGGCAGGCTCGCGGCGCAGGGGCCGGTCAGTCGCTCATGAGGTTCGGGAAGATCATCCCGAACGATATGATGCACACCACGAGCTTCAGGATGAAGACGGTCTTCTGACCGCCCGACATCTGCTTGAAGGTCAGCTTTGGATTGCTCATTTGTATTTCCTTTTGAGGCGCAGGCAGTGTAGCCGCGTGTTCGAGCGGCTGCCTGTCGCTGGCCTGACGCTTCGGCGGCTGCCGACGCGCCGCTTGCACTACATCAAATTCGGCGAAGCGATGACGCAGCGGGCGTCGCGCCGTGCCTCAACATGCTACCCATGGAAAACATGGAGCTTCCGGCCGACAACTGCCCTGTCGCGCCGCCCTCGCAGGTCACCGTGTACACCCGCGTACTGCACCGCGCCTGCCAGATGACCGGCGGCGTGGAGCCGCTCGCGGCGCGGCTGCGCGTCCCGGTGGCGACCCTCTATCGATGGCTCGACGGCGAGGCCGAACCGCCGACCCCCGTATTCCTGAAGGCGGTCGACATCGTGATGCCGGCGTGGAGCGGCGAGGACGAGCTGTTCGCGCAGGCGCTGCGTGCTTCCCGGCCCAAGAAGAAGCCGCTCGCTTGATTACTTATAGATGAGATAGGGCTCGCGCTCCGCGAGCCAGGCCTGCTCCTGCGGCCGCGCCAGCGCATCGAGGTCCGCGGGCGTGGCGGCCGGATCGTCGACCCACTGGCGCAGCCGCTCGCCGCCGTTGATGACATCGATGGCGAGCCGCTTGTCGTACTCGTAAGGGAAGTCGCGCCAGAGCGCATAGTCCGGACTGAGCGCCCGCAGCGCCTTGAACGCCAGCGCCATCAGGCGCCAGGGACGAAACGCCTCGTGCCCGTACGCCGGTCCTTCGACATGGAGCTGCACGCCCGCGCAGAGCTTTCCGGCGTGCTTGTGGAAGGTCGGCTCGAACCAGCAAGGCCGCAGCCGGCAGCCTTCGAGCCAGCGCGGCGCGAGCGCATCCATGCGCGCGATCAGCGCCGCCGGAACGAGCTCGGGCGCGCCGAAGAGCTCGAGCGGGCGTGTAGTGCCCCGCCCCTCGGAGAGCGTCGTGCCCTCCAGCATCACCGTGCCGGGATAGCAGCGCGCCATCCAGAGGTTGGGAGCGTTGGGGCTGGGATTGACCCAGGGGCGCTCGCCGAGCGGCCAGCCGAAGCCGGGCGCGGCGCCCGGCTGCCAGCCCTGCATCGGGACGACTTCGCACTTCAGGTCGAGCCTGCCGCGCGCGATGAACCAGCGGGCGAGCTCGCCGAGCGTCATGCCATGGCGCATCGGCAGCGGGCCGGCGCCGACGAAGCTCTCCCACCCGGGCGCGAGGCGCGTGCCTTCGACGGCGCGCCCGACAGGATTGGGCCGGTCGAGTACCCAGACGGCCTTGCGATGCGCCGCGGCCGCCTCGAGCACGTAGCGCAGCGTGGTAATGAAGGTGTAAACCCGGCAGCCAAGGTCCTGCAGGTCGACAAGCAGCACGTCGAAGGCATCCATCATCTGCGGCGTCGGCCGCCGCACCGCGCCATAGAGGCTGAACACCGGGATGCCGTGTACCGGGTCGGCGAAGTCCGGCGACTCGAGCATGTTGTCCTGCTTGTCGCCGCGCAGGCCGTGCTGCGGGCCGAATGCCGCGCTCAGCTTCACCTCGGGCAGTGCGGCGAGCGCATCGAGGCTATGCACGAGCTCGCGCGTCACCGAGGCGGGGTGCGCGAGCAGCGCGACCCGTTTCCCCGCGAGCGGCGCGCGCAAGCGCGCGTCCTCGAGCAGCCGGTCAATTCCGAAT
>JBJMWH010000365.1:0-4089 GCA_045810245.1 Burkholderiales bacterium
GCACGTACTTGAGAAAGCGCTCGAGCGAGGCGAGCCGCCCGGGCCGGCCGACGAGCCGGCAGTGTAGGCCGACCGACATCATGCGCGGCATGCGGTTGCCTTCCTCGTAGAGGACGTCGAAGGCGTCCTTGAGATAGGCGAAGAACTGGTCGCCCGAATTGAATCCCTGGGGCGTGGCGAAACGCATGTCGTTCGCGTCCAGCGTATAGGGAACGACCAGCTGCGGCTTGCCGCTTTTGTCCCGGTAGCGCGTGTCGTACCAGGGAAGGTCGTCGTTGTAGTCGTCGGCGTCGTAGACGAACCCGCCGTCCTCGACCACGAGCCTGCGCGTGTTCGGGCTGGTGCGCCCGGTGTACCAGCCGAGCGGACGCTCGCCGGTGAGCTTGCGGTGGATCTCGATCGCGCGCCGCATGTGCTCGCGCTCGACCGATTCGGAGACATCCTGGTAATCGATCCAGCGCCAGCCGTGGCTCGCGATCTCGTGCCCGGCCTTGAGCAGCGCGTCGACCGCGGCGGGGTTGCGCTCCATCGCCATCGCGACGCCGTACACGGTGAACGGCATCTCGTAGCGGGAGAAGAGCTCGAGGACGCGCCACACGCCCACGCGTGAGCCGTACTCGTAGATCGACTCCATCGACATGTGGCGCACGCCCTCGAGCGGCTTCGCGCCGACGATCTCGGAGAGGAACGCTTCGGCGGCTTTGTCGCCGTGCAGGATCGAGTTCTCGCCGCCCTCCTCGTAATTGAGCACGAACTGCAGCGCCACGCGCGCGCTCCCCGGCCATTTCGCCTTGGGCGGCTTTCCTCCATAGCCGATCAGGTCACGCGGATAGGGGCTCGAACTCATGCATAAAGTCCAATAGCACCGCGGCGCCGATCGCCGCATCCTCCTCGGTGATCGATTCGGCCGGATTGTGGCTCACGCCGCCCTTGCAACGCACGAACAGCATGGCGATGTCCGCGATCGCCTTGATCGCCATGCCGTCGTGCCCGGCGCCGCTCGACAGCCGCCGCACGCGCACGCCGCGCGCCTCGACCGCACGCTCGAGCTGGCGCATGAGCCAGGGCGCGCAGGCGCTCGAGCCGAAGTCCTGCAGCAGTTCGATGTCGCAGTCGACGTGCCGCTTGTCGGCGATCTGGCCGATTCGAAGCCGCGTCAGCTGCAATGCGCGCTCGCGTCGGGCATCGTCAGGGGATCGGATATCGATGGTGAACCGAACCTCGCCCGGAATGACGTTGATCGCACCGGGCTTCGCCTCGATGCGGCCGACCGTGCCGACAAGGTCTTCCTGGCCGAGCGCGATTGCCTCGACAGCGAGTACGCATTCCGCCGCGGCGGCGAGCGCATCGCGCCGCAGAGGCATGGGCACGGTCCCGGCGTGGCCGGCTTCGCCGCGCAGCGTGACGCGAAGGCGGGAAAAGCCGTTGATCGCAGTGACCACGCCCACGGGCAGGCCTTCGGCCTCGAGCACCGGGCCCTGCTCGATGTGGAGCTCGGCGTAGGCGAGAACCTCGCTTTTCTTACGCTTGACCTTGGAGAGGTGATCCGGATCGAGGCCGAATTCGCGCAACGCGCTTGCGATCGACGTGCCCGCGGCGTCCTTTGTCTCGAGTACTTCGGGCGCGAGCGTGCCGGCGATCGCGCGGCTGCCCAGCAGCGTGGTGCCGAAGCGCACGCCCTCTTCGTCGCCGAATCCGATGACCTCGATCGCGAAGGGCAGTTTCTTCTTCTGCTTGTTCAGTGCATCCACGCATTCGATGGCACTGATCACGCCGAGCATGCCGTCGTATTTTCCGGCGTCGCGCACCGTGTCGAGGTGCGAGCCGAGCATCAGGCAAGGAAGGCCGGCGCGTGCGCCTTCGTAGCGGCCCACGGCGTTGCCCATCGCGTCGAGCGAGGCCTGCATGCCGGCTTCGCGCATCCAGCCGAGCACCGCTTCGCCCGCGGCGCGGCTTTCGGGCGAAAGAAACACGCGGGTCAGACCTCCTGGCAGCTCGGAATGCCGCGCCAGCGCATCGCAGCGCTGCATGATGCGAGACGCTTCGACCCGCGGCGCTTCTGCCATTTCGCTCGAGTGTACACTAGCGTGCGTGGAGCTCGCCGCGGTGAACGCGCTGGGGGAACGCGAGTTCGTGGAGCGCTTCGGCGGCGTGTTCGAGCATTCGCCGTGGGTGGCGCGGCGCGCCTGGCGCAAGCGGCCCTTTCGCTCCCTCGACGCGCTTCACGCGGCGATGATGCAGGCGCTGGCCGAGGCGAACAAAGAAGAGCAGCTCGCGCTGGTGCGCGCACATCCCGAGCTCGCGGGCGCGGAAGCGAAGCAAGGCGTGCTCACGCTGGATTCGTCGAGCGAGCAGGACCGGCTTGGGTTTCTTCAATTGACCCGTGAACAGCTCGGGGCCATGGAAAGGCTGAACCGGCGCTATCGCGATCGGCACGGCTTCCCTTGCATCGTCGCGCTGCGTCTGCACGCCGGCCGCGAGAGCGTGATCGCAGAAATGGACCGGCGTGCCGGCAACGATTCGACCACCGAGCTGAAGAACGCGTTCGAGCAGATCGGCCATATCACCCGCGGCCGGCTGCAGAAAATCATCGATGGGTAGGCTCACCACGCATGTGCTGGATACCGCGCGCGGCAAGCCCGGCGCCGGCATCCCGGTCGAGCTGTATCGTCTGGAGAACGAGATCGGCACCCTGGTCGCGAAAGCGACAACGAACCGCGACGGACGCACCGACGCGCCTCTGCTGGAAGGCGCAGACTTGCGCGCCGGAACCTATCAGCTCGTGTTTCGCATTGGTGCCTACTTCGCGGGGGAGGGGTTTCTCGACGTGGTGCCGATCCGGTTCACGATCGCGGACGCCGCGGCGCACTACCATGTGCCGCTGCTGTGTTCGCCGTGGGGCTATACGACTTATCGAGGGAGCTAAAAATGAAATTTCTCAGCATCATCGTCGTGGCCCTTGCCGCGTCGAACAATGTGACGGCGCAAAACTGGCCCACCAGACCGGTGCGCATGATCGTGACGTTCGCGCCCGGCGGCTCGTCCGACATCGTTGCGCGTCTCATCGCGATCCCGCTGCAGGCCGACCTCGGCCAGAGCGTGATCGTGGACAACAAGCCCGGCGCGGGCGGCACCATCGGCGCCGCGGAGGCCGCCAGCGCCGCGCCCGACGGCTATACGCTGCTTCTTTCGAACAGCGCGCCGATCAGCATCTCGCCCGCGATGCAGGACGCGCCGCGCTATGATCCGGTCAAGGCCTTCACCCACGCCGCCTACATCGGGTCGGTGGCGAACGTGTTCGTGGTCCATCCTTCGGTTCCGGCGAAGAACATGGCCGAGCTCATCGCCTGGATCAAGGCGGAAAAGAACCCGGTGAACTACGGCTCGGGCGGCATCGGCTCCATCGGCCACCTGCTGGGCGAGACCATGAAGAAGGACTTCGGGCTGAGCATGGAGCACGTCGGCTACAAAGGCTCCTCGCCCATGCACAACGATCTCTTGTCCGGCACGATCAAGCTCGCGATCGACACGCTGCCGCAGAACGTGCCGTTCATCAAGGACGGCAAGCTGCGCGCGCTGGCGGTCACCTCGCCTACGCGCGCGCCGATGGCGCCCGACGTGCCGAGCGTGCAGGAGCTCGGCCAGAAGAAGCTGGTGGCGGAAAACTTCCTCGGCATCTCCGGGCCCGCCGGCCTGCCGCGCGAAGTCGTGGCGCGAATCTATGCCGCCAACAAGAAAGCGCTCGCGGACTCGAAGGTCGCGCAACGCCTCGCCGAGCTCGGCGTGCAGAGCCGCGACATGACACCCGAGCAGTTCAGCGCCTTCGTCGCGGCGCAGGTCAAGGACTGGTACCAGCCGGTCAAGGACTCCGGCGCCAAGCTGAATTAATGCCAGGCGTGTCCATCCATGTAGTGGATGTCTCGCGCGGCGTGGTGGCCGCGGGGATGCGCGTCGAGCTGTTACACGAAGGCGAGCTGGTTGCAGGCGGCGAGACGTCCGACAAAGGGACGCTCGATGTCAGTCAACGAGTGGCGCCAGGGTTTTACGAAGCGGTCTTCCATGTCTCCGACTGGTATCGCAGGCAGCATA
>JBJMWH010000366.1:0-3674 GCA_045810245.1 Burkholderiales bacterium
CCGAGCGCATCCCAGCAGTTGGACGACACGAACCCGATCCGCTCCTTCGCCACGCCGAGCGTCTTCGGCGCGAGCTCGTAGACCTGCGGCGCGGGCTTGAAGATCTTCAGCTCGTCCACGCTGATCACGGCGTCGAGCTCGAGGCCCGATTGCGCGACCAACGGCTCGAGCATGTCGGGCGAGCCGTTCGAGAGAATCGCTTTTTTCACCCCGCGGAGGGAGGAAAGCGCCTCGGGCACCTCGGGGTAGGTGGCGAGCATCGTGTACTCGGCCATCAGCGCTTCCATGCGCTCGGCGGTGAGCTCCAGCCCCAGCGCCTCGCAGGCGTGGGCGAGCGCCTCGCGCGTGACGGTGGAGAAGGGCGCATAGCGCCGCATCAGGCTGCGCAGCCAGGTGTACTCGAGCTGCTTCGCGCGCCAGAGCTGGGAAAGCTGCGCGTGTTTGCCGGGGTAAAGCGCTTCGCAGCGCCGCATCACCGAGTGCACGTCGAAGAGCGTGCCGTAGGCGTCGAACACCAATGCGTCGAGTGTCATGTAAACTCAAATTAAACCATGATCGACCGCTACGCCGAGCTCTACGACGGCTTTCGCTGGCAAGTCCCCGAGCACTACAACATCGCGCAGGCCTGCTGCGGCCGGTGGGCCGCCGACCGCTCGCGCCGCGCGCTCGATTGGGAGGACGAGTCGGGCGCGCGGGCGGCCTACTCCTTTCACGACATCCAGGCCGCGGCGAACCGCCTGTCCAATGCGCTCGCCGCCCTGGGCGTGACGCGCGGCGAGCGCGTCGCGATCATCCTGCCGCAGCGTCCCGAGACCGCGATCGCCTATATCGCCATTTTCCAGATGGGCGCGATCGCGCTGCCGTTGTCCCACCTCTTCGGTCCGGAGGCGCTCGAGTACCGCATGCACCACGCCGAAGCCTCGGTGGCCCTGGTCGAGCCGACCACGATCGCGAACCTATGTGCGATCCGCGAGCGCCTGCCGCACCTCAAGCATGTCATCGGCGTCGCAGGCGCGAGGGAAAGCGGGGTTCAAGCCTGGGAGACGCTTCTCGAGCGGGCGTCGAGCGGGTTTTTTCCGGTCAAAACCGTAGCGGACGACCCGGCGCTCATCATCTATACCAGCGGCACCACCGGCCCGCCGAAGGGCGCGCTCAAGGCGCATCGCGTGATGCTCGGGAATGTCCCGGGCTTCGTGCACTCGCACGACTTCTTTCCGCAGGAGGGCGACACGTTCTGGTCGCCGGCCGACTGGGCCTGGACCGGCGGGCTCATGGACGCCCTGCTGCCGAGCTGGTTCTTCGGCAGGCCGATCCTCGGCTATCGCGGCCGCTTCGAAGCCGACAAGGCCTATCACCTGATCGAAAAGTACGGCGTGCGCAATTCCTTCCTCTTTCCGACCGCGCTCAAGCTGATGATGAAGGCCGAGCCGCAACCGAAAAAGAAGTATGACTTCGCCTTGCGCTCGGTCATGAGCGCCGGCGAGTCGGTGGGGACCACGGTCATCGAGTGGGCGCGCGCCGAGCTCGGCGTCACGATCAACGAGATGTTCGGCCAGACCGAGATCAATTATGTCGTCGGCAACTGCCAGGCGGCCTGGCCGGTGAAGCCGGGGTCGATCGGCCGGCCGTACCCGGGGCACCGGGTGGCCGTGATCGATGAAAAAGGCGCGGAGCTCCCGGCCGGCGAGCTGGGCGAGCTCGCGGTGCACCGCCGCTTCCGCGAGCAGAGCGATCCGGTGTTCTTCCTCGAGTACTGGAAGAATCCGCAGGCCACGCGCGACAAGTTCATCGGTGACTGGGCCTGCACCGGCGACCAGGGCAAGCGCGACGACGACGGCTACCTCTGGTACCAGGGCCGCTCCGACGACGTCATCAAGAGCGCGGGCTACCGAATTGGACCTGCGGAGATCGAGACCTGCCTGGTCAAGCATCCCGCGGTCGCGAACGCCGCCGTGATCGGCAAGCCCGACGCCGCGCGCGGCTCGATCGTCAAAGCGTTCATCGTCCTGCAGCCCGGCAACAGTCCGTCGGACAGGCTGATCGAGGAAATCCAAAACCACGTGCGCGGGCGTCTCGCGCCCTACGAGTATCCGCGCGAGATCGAGTTCATCGAAACGCTGCCGATGACCACGACCGGCAAGGTCCAGCGCAAGGAATTGCGCAGGAGAGAAGAAGCGAAGCCGAAAGCGTGAAGCGCATCCTGCTGATCGGCGCGGGACACGCGCACCTCGCGATCCTGCGCGCGCTGAAGAAGGAGCCGCTCGCCAGCGCGCGGCTCGCCCGGGTGGCGCCGCGCGCGAGCCAGATGTACTCCGGCATGCTGCCCGGCGTGATCGCCGGCCACTACCGGCGCGACCAGGCCGAAATCGACGTCGCGCGCCTCGCCGGCGCGGTGTCGGCCGAGTTCATCCAGGGCGAAGTGGTGCGGCTCGACCCGGCGCAGAAGCTGGCGCGGCTCGCCGATGGAAGCGAGCTCGAGTACGACCAGATCTCGATCAACGTCGGCGCGCTCCCGGCGCGCACCATCCCGGGCGCGCAATTCGCGCTTTCGGTCAAGCCGCACGAAGCGTTCTACGACAAGTTGCGCCTCGCGAAGCTGAACCGCGTGGCGATCGCCGGCGGCGGGCTGAGCGGTGCCGAGATCGCGATGGCGCTGCGCCACCGTGGCGCCGCAGTCACGCTGTACTCGGAGCAGGCCGAGCTCTGGCCGCCCGCGCTGCTCCCGGCGCTGCGCCGCGCCGGCGTCGACGTGCGTCCGGGCATGGCCGTCGAAGAGATCGAGCGCGGGCCGCTCGTCATCGTCGGCGCCTCGACGCAGGAGTTCGACCTCGTGCTCCTCGCCACCGCCGCCGCGCCGCAGCCGTGGCTGCGGAGCAGCGGGCTGGCGTGCGACGAGCGCGGGTTTCTCCTGGTGGACGACACGCTGAGGAGCATCGCCAATCCCGACGTGTTCGCGGCGGGCGACTGCGCCACCTTGCGCTCGCAGCCGCTGCCGCGCTCGGGGGTGTATTCGCTGCGGCAAGGCGAGGTGCTCGCGGCGAGCTTGCGCAACATGGCGCGCGGCGAAGCGCCGGTCGTCTACCGTCCGCAGCGCCACACGCTCGTGCTGGTCGCGTGCGGCCGGCGCTACGCGCTCGCGCACCGCGGCGGCTGGAGCGCGCAGGGGCGCTGGGCGTGGTGGTGGAAGAACCACCTCGATCGGCGCTGGGTCAAGTCGCTGGCTTAAGGGTTTCTTAAGTCGAGGTTTTTTAAGCGGCGAACCATGGCGGACCCGTGGCTGACTGAATTATCATCGCGTCTCCTTTGGAGGAGGATAGCCATGCAAAAAAGATGGATTGCCGCGCTCGTGCTCGCCGCCGTCTCGCTCGGCGCGCAAGGCGCGTATCCGGATCGTCCGGTCAAGATGATCGTGCCCTGGGCGGCGGGCGGCGACACCGACAACATCTTCCGCCCGTTCGCGCACGAGTTCCAGAAGCCGCTCGGCCAGACGGTGGTGGTCGCGAACGTTGGCGGCGCCTCCGGGACGCGCGGCGCCAAGGAGGCGAAGGACTCTCCGGCCGACGGCTACACGCTGTACGCGGTCCACGACTACATCCATTCCACCTACTGGGCCGGCGTGGCCGACGTGAAGTACACCGACTTCGAGCCGATCTGCATGATCTCCTCGACGCCCT
>JBJMWH010000367.1:0-4443 GCA_045810245.1 Burkholderiales bacterium
TGATTTCCCTGAAGTTGGCTTGTTCGGGCTTGGCGTAAGCCCCGGGTTAGAACACGAACGGAAAATGCTGCACTGCGCAAGCGCGCGTCGGCTGCTACGGGATCCATTTCCCTCCGCTGGTTTCTTTACTCGTCATGCGAAAGCAGTCGCTATGCACCGACGCCTTCTGTACGATCTGATTTAACACACCGTACTATTCCAACACCAACATAAGTCGTTCATCCATTCATAAGCGTTGGTAATGAATGTCACTACGCGCCAGTTGAAGGCCTTCGTGCTTACGGCGCGGCACCAGAGCTTCTCGCGTGCGGCCGAAGAGCTCTTCATCACCCAGTCTGGAATGAGCGTGCTGGTGCGCGAGCTCGAGACGCAGCTCGGCTTTCGCCTGTTCGAGCGCACGACGCGCAAGGTCATGCTCACCGAGCCCGGCTCGAAATTCCTGCCGGTCGCCGATCGCAGCCTGCGCGAGCTCGAAACGGCGGCGCTGCACCTCTCGCGCGCGAGCGCCGCCGCGGGCGACTGCCTGGCGATCGGCGCGCCGCCGTTTCCCGCCGCCGAGCTCCTGCCGCAGGCGATCAGCGCATTCGCTACGCTGCATCCGAAGCTCCAAATCCAGCTCATCGACGCCGAAGGCGCGCGCCTCATGGAGATGCTGCAGTCGGGCAAGGTCGACGTCGCGCTGAGCGCTTCGCTGCAGGAATCGCCCGGACTGCTCAAGCTGCCGCTCGCGCGCTTCGCGCTGATGCTTGCATGCCCAGAGGATGCGGCGCGCGATCTCCCGGCGGTGGTGCGCTGGAGCGACGTCGCGGCGCAGCGCCTGATCGGACTGCCGAGCGGCTATCCGATCCAGCGCCTGGTCGACGAGCAGCTCGCGCGCGCCGGCCGCACGGTTCCGCCCGAGCTGGTATGCAATTTCCTCGAGACCCAGATCGCGATGGTCGAGGCCGGCGCCGGCGCCGCCGTGACGCCCGCGTCCGCGCTGGCGGCGTGCGCGAAGCGCAGGATCAGCATGCACGCAATCGTCGATCCGGTGGTGTGGAGCGACCTCTTCTGGGTCGTCAACCGCTCACACAAGCTACCGGCGGCGGCCGAGGAATTCGGCGCGTTCCTGAAGGGCTATCTCGGCCGCATCGCCGAGCAGGCCGAGCTACTGGGTGACGGAGGTGCGGAAGGCCGCGAGCGGCTCGTGCACGAGCGCGCCGGCAGCGCCCTGCAGCACCAGGGATGACAGCTTCAGCTCGGTGGTCGCGCCGGCGCGGATCGGCTTGAAAGTCACCACCACGAATTCGGCATCGTCGGGCACATCGCCCTTGCCGAAGGCCCCCACGGTGATCGAGCCGCCCGGATTGACCCGGTAGGTGAAGCTGCCTTCGGCGAAGAATTCGCCCGCGCGCACCGCGACCGGCTCGAGGACCTTCGCATCGTAGGAGAGCTGCAGCGGCGAGCCGCGCACCAGCTTGTCGGCCGTGATCTTGAGCGCCACCTCGAACTCGTTGCCCGCGGTCACGCTCGCGGGTCCTTCCCAGCGCAGCTGCGCCGGCCGGCCGCCGCCCGCAACGACCTGCTTGACGCCGCGGCTGGCGGTCGGCGGCACCAGCGGAACCTGGAGCGCCGAGGCGACGGCGAGCGTCTGACGCTCGTCGAGCGGCGTGTAAACCAGCGTCACCGCGTCGGACTTGATCGACTCGACGCGGTAGCCGCCTTCGAGCATGTCGCCTTCGCGCACGAAGAAGACGCGGTCGTCGCGCGCGAGGACCACGCGGGGCGGACCGTCAAACACGACCTGGCCCGCGACGCGATACGGCATCGGCGGGGCGACCGGCGCGGGCGGCGGCGCCTCGACGGACGCCTTGGGCTTCGGCGCCGCACGCACCGGCGGCGCGTTCGAACCGAACAGCTCGCCGCGCGGCCCCGAGAGACCCTGCCGCGAAGGCAACACCAGCATCCCCTCGCCGCCGCGCGGCTCGTTCTTGGGCGCCGAGGCGACCGGCTGGGGACCGCTCACCGGCGGTGTGGATTTCTCCGCGAAAAACCACACACCCCCGGCTGCCGCCGCGGCCAGCGCCCATGCCAATAATTTGTTCTTTCGTCCCACAGATCAGAAGCTTAAGCGCGCGATCGCGCCTGCGCAATCCCATCCAGAATTCTCTCTGGCGTGAATGGCATACGTGTGACACGAGCGCCGAGCGGCACGAGCGCATCGTTGATCGCGTTCATCACCGCGGCCGGCGCGCCGGCCGTGCCGGCCTCGCCGACGCCCTTCGCGCCGAGCTGCGACTGGCGCGTCGGCGTCTCGACGTGGGCGCAGACGATGTCCGGCATCTCTGCGGCCATGGGCACGAGGTAGTCGGCCATGTTGCCGTTCAGCATCTGGCCGTCCGGCCCGTAGAGGCACTCCTCGTAGAGCGCCGCGCCGATTCCCTGCACGATGCCGCCGCGCAGCTGCTCGTCGACGAGCATCGGGTTGATCACGGTGCCCGAGTCCTCCACGCACCAGTGGCCGAGGAGCCTGACGAACCCGGTGTCGGCGTCGACCTCGACCAGCGAAGCCTGGATGCCGTTCGTGAACGTGAAGCCGTACTGGCGCGGCGTGTAGTGGCGCGTGACGGTGAGCTCGGACTGGAACTCCGGCGGCAGCGTGTCGGGGCGGAAGTACGCCACACGGCCGAGCTCGGCGAGATCGAGCTTCTTTTCAAGCGTCAGCCTGCTCACGATCGCGTTACCGCTGACCTCCAGCTCCTGCCGATCCAGCTTCAGGATCGCGGCGGCGACCTCGAGGATATTGGCGCGCAGCGCGCGCCCCGCCTGCAGCACCGCCTCGCCGCCGATGCCCGCGCCGCGCGAGGCCCACGTGCCGCCGCCGTAGGGCGTGACGCCCGTGTCGCCGGTGATGACTTTGATCTTCTCCAGCGAGACGCCGACCGCGCTTGCGGCGATCTGCGCAAAGATGGCCTCGGTGCCCTGCCCCTGCTCCGTGACGCTGCACATCACCGTGACCATGCCGGTGGGCTCGAGGCGCAGCGTGGCGCCGTCCTGCGCCGAGATGCGCGCCCCGCCCACACCGTAGAACGCGGGGGATGGATTGGTGACCTCGATCATCGCCGCGAGCCCTATGCCGCGGTAAATGCCTTTGCTTCTCAGTTGTTGTTGCTCTTTTCGCAATTTCTCATAACCCATAACATCCAGAAGCTTGTCGAGGCACTGGTGGTGCGAGAGCTGCTCGAACTTGATGCCCGAGGGAAACGTGTATGGGTAGGCGTCGTCGGCAATGAGGTTCCGGCGCCGGAATTCGGCGGGATCGATGCCGAGCTTCTGCGCGGCGAGGTCCACAATGCCCTCGGTGAGGGCCACCGCGATCGGGTGCCCGACCGCGCGGTACTGGCAGGTGACATTCTTGTTGGTGAACACCACGTGCAGGCGCGCGCGATACTCGCGGTGCTTGTACGGACCGCCGGTCAGATTGACCACCTGGTTGCCCTCAATGCCGCTGGTGCGCGGATACACCGAATACGGGCCGATCGCCGTGAGGTCGTCCAGATCGAAGCCGAGGATCTCCCCCGTCTTGGACACTGCAAGCTTGATTTTTACCCTGTGCTCGCGGCAGTGGATGTCGGAGAGGAATGATTCCAGGCGGTCGGCGACGAACTTCACCGGCCGGCGCAGCATCACGGAAAGCGCTGCGGTGGCCATCTCGTCGGGATAGACGTGCACCTTGATGCCGAAGGAGCCGCCCACGTCCTTCGTGATCACGCGCACGTTCGCCTCGGGGATGTCGAGGTGGCGCGAGAAGATGTCCTGCATCATGTGCGGCGCCTGCGTGGCGTGGTACACGGTGAGCGAATGCTCGCCGGCGTTGTAGTCGGCGAGGAGCGCGCGCCCCTCGAGGCAAACGCCGGTGTGGCGGCCGAAATGAAAAGTCTCCTCGACCACGGCATCGGCCCGCTCGAACGCGGCGGCGGCGCCCTCCGTGTCGAGCTCGCGCCTGAAGCAGATGTTGTCCTTCAGTTCTGGGTGAACGACTACATCACCTCGAAGCGAGGCTTCCATATCGACGACCACGGGCAGCTCTTCCCATTCGGCCTCGATCAGCCCGACCGCGTCCTCGGCCTGCGAGCGCGACTCCGCCACCACCGCGGCGCAGGCCTCGCCCTGGGAGCACGCGCGCTCGATCGCGATCGCATGCTGCGGCGGCGACTTGATGCCTTTCAGGTGCGCGAGCACCGCGACCCACGGCGTGCAGTACTCCGCGACGGCTCTGCCGTCGAACACGCCGATGATGCCCGGTTGTTTCAAGGCTTTCGAAAAATCCAGCTTGCTGATCTTCGCGTGCGCGTACGGACTCCGGAAGAACGCCACGTGCGCGAGGCGCGGAAAGCGCAGGTCGTCGAGGAATGTGCCGCGCCCCTGCAGCAGTCGCGCCGCGTTCGCCCGCGGCACGCTCTG
>JBJMWH010000368.1:0-8133 GCA_045810245.1 Burkholderiales bacterium
ACGCCGTCTCACCAGTCTTCCCGCACGGCGCGCACCGGCCCCGTCCCCATGGCCTCCCTGCCCGACGCCACCGCCGTAGCGATGGCGAGCACGACCAGCGTGGAAGCCAGGGCCAGGAGCAGAAGATACGGCGGATGCAGCTCCATGCTCCAGTTGAACGACTGCCGGTTCACGACGTAGACCAGCACCAGGCTGATCGCCGCGCCGGTGACGAGACCGGCCGCCGCGCCTATGAGCGCGAGCAGCCCGCCCTCGGCGGCGAGCATGGCGCGCACCTGCGAGCGCGTCACTCCGAGGTGGCGCAGCACGCCGAATTCGCGCCGGCGCGCGAGCACGATGGCGCCCAGGCTCGACGACAGCCCGAACAATCCAACCAGCACGGCGAGCGCTTCCATCGCGTAAGTCACCGCGAAGCTGCGGTCGAAGATCCTGAGCGATACCTCGCGGATTTCGGGCGGCGAGGCAAGGTCGATCTCCGCGCTGCCGGGAAGCGCGCGGATCGCCTGCATCGCTTGCGCGGGCGTGACGTCCGGGCGTAGCCACAGCGCGGCGTCGTTGACGCGCCGGTCGCCCGTAAGCGCGATGTAATCGGCGCGCTCGATCGCGATCGCGCCGTGCTGGCGCGCATAGTCACGAACGACGCCACCAACGATTACGCTCACCCGCTTCCCATTCAAGGGCAGCTCGATGGGGTTTCCGGCGTCAAAGCCATAGATATCGTGAGCGGCCTCGCTGACCCACACGAGCGGCGGCTCGCCGGGCTTGCGCTCGTGGCGCCGGCCGACGACGGGGAAGGCGCTCCCCGCCCGGTCGCGCGCGAGGAGCGATAGCGCCGGTCGCGCCGGATCGAGAATCAGGCGGCTGCTGCGCGTGAAGTCCACCCGCTCCACCTCGCGCAGCGCCCGCAGGCGCTGCTCGAAGCCAGGCTCCAGGTAGCCGGTGTCGCCCGCATGGGTGCTGCGCAAGTAAAGCTGTGCCGGAAGCACCGCGTCGAGCCAGTCGTCCAGCGAGTGGCGGAACGACGCCACCATGATCGCCATTGCCGCCATCAGCGAGAAGCTTGCCACGATCGCCGCGAGGCTCACCGCCGCCTGCCCCGGCGCACCGCGGAGCTGCGCCACGGCGAGCGCGAAAGAAGTTCTGGACGTGAACGGGATCCGTTCGAAAGCCCATCGTGAAACGCGCGGCATCAAGGCGATCGCGCCGATGAGAAGACAGCCGATCGAGGCATAGCCGAACAACGGCAGGCCGTTCACCGGCCCGAGCTGGGAGAGCGCCGCCCCCGCCGCGAGCAATGCGAGGCCGGGCCAGGCGCGGCCCGCTCGCTGGAACATGCGCTGCTCGTCGCCCGCCTTGAGCGCGCGGGCGGGAGGCGTGCGCGCGGCGTCGAGCGCCGGCAGCAGCGCCCCGACGAGTGCGACGGCCGCGCCGGCAACCACATACAGGACGGCAGGAATCAACTGAAAGGCGAGGTGCGGGCTGATGCCGCGGAACTGGCCGGCGCCGAGATCCGCGCCGGCGTAGCGCAGCGCAAGAAGGGCGAAGCCGTAGCCGAGCGCCACCCCGGCCACGCCGCCAAGCACGCCGAGAACGGCCGCCTCCGCCAGACACAGGCGCGCGAGCCCCGGCGCGGTGAGCCCGAGCACGCGGAGCAGCGCATGCTCGCCGCGACGGCGTGCCGTTTCGAGCGCCTGCGCCGAGAACACGAGAAAGCCCCCGGTGAAGAGCGCCACCATGGCAAGCACGTTGAGGTTCACGCGATAGGCGCGAGACGGGTAGCCGCTCGCCTGCTCGAGCGTATCGAGGGTGGCGGCATGCACCCCGGGCGGGAGCAAGTCTTTTATGGAATTCAAGATCTGTTCCCGATTCGCTCCGCGCGCGAGGTGCACGTCGAGCCGGTTCAGCTCGCCCAGGCGCCCGAGGCGCCACTGCGCGGTGGAGATGTCGGTGAGCGCGGCGAATCCCCTGAGCTCGCCCATGCCCGCCACCTCGAGCTCGATCGTGTGTTGCCCCACCACGAGGCGCAACGGCCGCTCGCCGATCGCTGCGGCGGCGAGCGGTGACAGGAGCACCTTGTCCGGCGCGAGCAGCGCCGGCAGGCCTTCGCGCAGCGCGTCGACGCCGATCACACGGATCGTCCCGCGCTCGCTGCCGGCTAGGCCCACCTCCAGCTCGAGCGCCGGGTTGACCCATGCAACGCCCGGAAGCCGCGCGACCTTCGGGAAGAGCGTCTCGGGGAAACCGCTGCGTCCGCCGCGGACCTGCAGGTCGGCCTCGCCCGACAGCGCCCGCACCGAGGCCGCGAGCTCCTCCACGGCCGCTCGGTTTACGAGGTACACGCCGTAGCCCAGCGCCACACCGAGCGCGATGCCCACAATCGAGAGCGCCGCGCGCCCGCGCGCCCGGCGCCGGGCGAGGAATCCGAGAAGGCGCAGCATGCGGATTACTATACTGGCTCGATGAAGTGGCTTCTCCTCCTGGCATCGATCTGGGCCCTGCCGGTTCCGGCGCAGGAAGCGCCCGAATGGTTCATCGAGAGCTTTCTTGACCTGCGAGAGGACGCCGCAGAGGCCGCTACGCGAGGCAAGCGCCTCATGCTCTACTTCATGCAGGACGGCTGCCCGTACTGCAGGCAGCTCGTCACGGTGAACTGGCGGCAGCCGCAGATCGTGGAGAAAACCCGGCGCCATTTCGTGCCGGTGGCGATCAACATCTGGGGCGACCGCGAGGTCACGCTAGCCGACGGCCGCAAGCTTGCGGAGAAGCGCTTCGCGGCGGCGCTGAAAGTGCAGTTCACGCCGACGCTCCTGTTCTTCGACGAGCGGGGCGCGGTCGCGTACCGCATCAACGGCTATCTTCGTCCCGAGCAATTCTCGGCAGCGCTGGACGCCGCAATCGGAGGCACACCGCCAACGCCTCCGATGCGCACGCCTGCGCCGCTGGATGTGCGGCGCAAGCAGGGTGCGAAACCCGTTGCCGTCCTGCTCCTGTCACCCAGCTGCGACGCCTGCGAGGAGCTCGAACGCCACCTGGACCGGCCCGAGCTGCGAGCGCTGGTGGCGCGCTTCGAGCTCGTGCGGACGGCGGCTCCTGTGAACGTCATCACGTCGCAGGGGGGGCGGGAGCTGACCGGCACCTATGCGCCTGCGCTCGTGTTCTTCGCCGGCGGCGCCGAGGTGTTCCGCACCGAGGCGTACCTGCGGCCTTTTCACCTTGCTGGTGCGCTCGACTACGTCGCGAGCGGCAGCTATGCGCGCGAACCGTCGTTCCAGCGCTTCATCCAGGCGCGCGCCGACAAGATGCGCGAGCGGGGCGAGCGCGTGGACCTCTGGAACTAGCCTGATCCTGGGCGGCTGCCAGTCGCTCGCCCTTTCGATGGCCGGCGCCACCGCCGCGCTCGGGGCGACGCTGGCCGGCATCAGCTACCGCACCTTCACCGCCCCGCTGCCGCGCGTCAAGCGCGCCTCCCTCGCGGCGCTCGAAAACATGGGGATGAAGCCCGATTCCGTCGGCACATTCGATGCCGGCGAAATCATCGTGGCGCGTACCCCCGGGGTCACGGTCGAGATCGAGCTCGAAGCGCTGACCGAGCGCGCGACCCGCATGCGCGTCGCCACCCGCGACGGCGGGCTTTTCTACGACGCCGCCACCGCCAACGAGATCGTCGCCCAGACGCAGAAGATGCTGGAGGCGCGGCGGGCGAGCGCGTCGGTTCGCGGCGCCAAGCGCGTCAATTCGTTCGACTAGCCGTCAGGAAAGCGGCAGGCCGTCGCCTTCGGCCGGCTCGGCTTCGTCGTCGCGCCCGATCGCGGCGAGCGCATCCTCGTGCTGGAGGAGCGCCTCGAGGCGCACGATGTGGCGCTGCTCGTCGGCGGACATCTCCGCGGCGAAGGCGCGCACCGCGTCGGCGCGCGCGTTGGCCGCCACGTCGTTGTAGAAGGACTGCGTGCGCCGCTCGAAACCGAGCGCGATGGCGAGCGCATCGACGACGCTGCGCGGCGCCGTGGCATCGCTCACGGCCTCGCCGCCGAAATACCAGCCGAGCTCCCAGCCGGCGAGCTCGGGAAGCGCTCGCCCGGCGGTGCCCAGCGCAATGACTTCGTATTGCTCGCGTTCCTCTCGCCCAAGCTTCTCGAACTCCGCCGCGAGCGCATTCGCCCCGTGGCCGCGCAGGAAGCGCTCGAGCTCGGCGTAGCGGCGCGCCGCTTCGCGCTCGAGAAGAAGGGAATACGAGAACAACTCCGGCAGGTTTCTTGGCAGCAGACGCGCGCCCATGGTGCGACTCCTTGCACCACGAATGTACGGTACGCACGTTACGTGCGCTGCGGAGGCGCCGCAGCCGTTATGAGTCAAATATCCTAAGCACCCGCCCCGGGCCGTCGTCGTGCCGCGACGAGTACTTCGCGCCGTCGAACACCGGTAGTCCGTTTACCCAAACGCCGTGGACGCCGATCGGGCTACGCATCATGCGCCTGCCGCCGCCCGGCAGGTCGTTCTCCTTCTGCAGGCCCGAGATGCCGACGGTGGCCGGATCGAACAGCACGAAGTCGGCCCAGTTGCCGCGCTCGATCGAGCCACGCCGCGGGATGCGATAGCGCCGGGCCGGATCGCTCGTCAGGCGGCGCACGCCTTCCTCCAGGCTGAAGGTGCCGGTCTCGCGCACCCAGTGCGCGAGGAAGTGAAGCCCGAAGCCGGCATCGCAGAAGTAGATGAGATGTGCGCCGGCGTCGGACAGCGCGACCACGCCCGCCGGATGCTTGAGCAGCGGCGCCACGCCCGCGTCGTCGTTCTGGTAGAGCTTCGCGACGAGCTGCGCATCGAGCGGCAGGTCGAACACGAACTCGAGCGGGTCCGCCGAAAGGCGCGTCACCGGCACCCCGTCGAGCTCGACCTGCGACCAGTCGCCGTAGAAGAGGATGCCGCTTTTAGGATTGCGCAGGTTCTGGCGAAAGCGTTGGCGGAACGCCGGATCGCGGTAGATGCCCGCGCGCGCCTCGGGCGGCGCCGCCCTGACCGCGTCGAACGCGTCGTGCGAATAGAGGATATAGGGCTCGCGCAGCGTGAAATCGAACGACAGCGGCTGGCAGCTCGTGTGGATGCAGACCTCGTGGCCGCGCGCGATCGCCTGCGCGCAGCGCTCGTAGTACTGCAGCGCGCGGCCGGGATCGGCGCGGTTGAACATCGTGAGCACCGTCACCATGAACGCCGGGCGCCCGGTCTCGGCCGCGATCGACTCCATGAACTCGGGTGTGCCGCGCGGTCCCGTGGCCATCACGAAGATGCCTTTGCGCTCTTCCCCGAGGACGCCGACCAGGGCCTTCAGCTCAGCGTCCGAAGCAATGGTCGAGGGCATCGGCTTGCCGGCCCAGCCGCTGTGGTTGGGCGAGAACGACGAGGCGAAGCCCGTCGCCCCGGCGCGCATCGCCTCCCGGACCATCGCTTTCATCGCCGCGAGCTCATCGTGCGTCGGCTGCGCGCGGGTCGATGCCGCCTCGCCCATCACCGCGGTGCGGATGGTCGAATGGCCGGCGAGCACGCCGACGTTGGCATGAGGGCGTACCCGCTCCAGAGCGTCCAGATACTCGCCGAAGGTCTCGAAATTCCAGCGCGTTCCCTCGAGCAGCGCCCCGAGGTCCATGCCCTCGACCACCGAGAGGTTCTTCACCATGGTCTCGCGCAGCTCCGCGGGGCACGGCGCGATGCCGAAGCCGCAGTTACCCATGATCGCGGTGGTCACGCCGAGCGAGACCGAAGGCGACAAGGTCGGGTCCCAGGTGATCTGTGCGTCGTAGTGCGTATGCACGTCGACGATGCCCGGCATGAGCGCGAGGCCGCCGCCATCGATCACCTGCCGGGCGGCAGACCGGCCCTCTCCGACTCCGACCACCTTTCCGTGCAGAACGCCCACATCCCCTTGGAAGGCGGGTCTGCCGGTGCCGTCGATGATCGATGCGCCGCGGACGAGAAGATCGAGCATGGGCCTACAATAAGCCATGAAGTTGATCGTCGTCATTTCTTTTGTCGTCCCTGGTTTGGCCGCCGTAGCCCCATCCGCGACAGCCGAAAACGGCGAGGACATTTATCGGGACAAGTGCGCGCTGTGCCACGACGCCGGGACCGACAAGGCGCCGCGCATCGGCGTGCCCGAAGACTGGAAGACGCGCTTCTCAAAGGGCCGCGAGAGCCTGCTGCGCTCGGCGCTCAAGGGCATACCCGGCAGCGCCATGGCTCCCAAGGGCGGATTCTTCCAGCTTCCCGACGCCGAGGTCGCCCAGGCAGTCGACTACATGCTCTCCCGCGCGGGATTCAGCGCCGAAGATGCCGCAATGGCGGCCAGTGTCCGCGAGGCGCTGGAGCAGGCGCACATCTTCGGCGTGCGCGTCGAGTGCACCGACGGAGCGGTCGTGCTCACAGGCCTGGCCGAAGACGCCGACGCCGTGCGCGCAGCCGTTGGCGCCGCGCGCGCGGTGCCGGGCGTGCGCGAGGTCGAAAACCGCGTAGCGCCGGCCGCGGTTTTCAAGTGAAGGGGAAAGGCTAGCGGATCGCCACCGGCGACACCGTCGAGCCGGTGCCGCCCTGGATCTTGAGCGGCTGCATGGCGAAGGCGAACTCGTAGGCCTTCTTCGCCACCAGCTCGTCGAGCTTGAGGTTCTCGAGGATGTGCACGCCGTTCACCACCAGGAAGATCTGGTGCCCGGGGAGCGAGAGCTGCGCATCCGGATTGGGCGAAACCTCGACCGGCCAGTTGTCGGCCCCGACGAGCAGCGGATCCTGCTTCACCAGCCATTCCGCCGCCGCCACGCCCACGCCGGGGCATGTCTTCATGTAGCGCGCGTTGTCCTTGCCGTAGAGCCGGCTCCAGCCGGTGTGGATGAGGATCGCGTCGCCGGGCTGGAGCTTGGTGCCCTGGCGCGAGAGCGCCTGCTGCAGGTCCTGCACCGTGATCTCGTAGGTGTCGGGCAGAATGTCGACCCCCTTCAAGCCGGCGACGTCGATCAGCACGCCGCGCGTCATGATCATGCCGACCTTCTCCACGCCGAGCTTGGTGAAGCCGGTGCGCGTGGCGTTCTCCGACACCTTGAAGCAGTTGTACCAGGCGTCCATGTGCGTCTGGTGGGCAAAGGCATCGAACTGCGTGCCGACCTGGCCGAGCTCCGTGACCACGAGCTCCTCGTTGGACCCCCGCTGGTTCGAGAACTGGTTCATGAAGGTGCGCTTGGTGTGCACGTCGAAGCGGCGCGTGCCGGAAAAAGGCATTTGCGCGTTCAGCACGTGCGCGAGCTCGATGACCTCGCCCGAGCTGATGAGTTTCGCCGCGTTCAGCACCGCGGCGGGCTTCTGGTGGTTCATCGAGCCGCGCTCGTCGCCCGCGCCCCATTTGGACGGGCAGCGCTGGCTCTCGGCGGGGACCTTCCAGGTTTGCGCGGCTGCGCACAGCGGAACCGCCAGCAGAACGGCGGCGAATGCAGTCTTGCTCATGCTCCCTCCTCCCGGGTTGGGACTGGCGTTGATGATACTGGACCGCAGCTAAACGCCAAAAATGTCGCACAGGCGATCAAGCAGATCGGCGCGGAGAGCCTGGTCATCGCGTCCGACCTCGGCAGTCCGGAAATATGACGCACCCGGACGGCATAGTTTTTTTGGACGCGTCGGCTCGCGTAGAATGCTGCAAAACTATAAGCAGGCTGGCGCGTGGAATCAGCCGAAACACCAAAGACGCTGGGCCGTTACCGCATCGTGGACGAGCTGGGGCGCGGGGCGATGGGCGCCGTGTATCGCGCGCTCGATCCGCTCATCGACCGCGAAGTCGCGGTCAAGACATTGCTGCCGGACCTTCCCGCTGAGGTGATGGCAGAGGTGCGCGCGCGGTTCATCCGCGAGGCGCGCTCGGCCGGGCGCCTGTCGCATCCGAACATCGTCACCATCTTCGACGTCGGCGAGCAGGACGGCGTCGCCTACATCGCCATGGAGCTCCTGAAAGGCCACTCGCTGCTCCAGGTGCTCAAGCACCCGCAGCGCCTCGCGTTCAACACCATCGCCAATGTCATCGCGCAGGTCGCCGACGCGCTCGACATGGCGCAGCAGCACAACATCGTGCACCGCGACGTGAAGCCGGCCAACATCATGGTCGAT
>JBJMWH010000369.1:0-2802 GCA_045810245.1 Burkholderiales bacterium
CGAGCGAAGGACCCGAGCTCATCCGTCGCGACGACTCGATTCCGGAGCTCTGGTCCTGAGCGGCCGCGCCCGGGCCTGAGGTTACAATGCCCGCGCCCATGCTGATCCAGTCGCTGCTGGACACCGACCTGTACAAGTTCACCATGATGCAGGTGGTGCTGCATCACTTTCCGGGCGCGCAGGTCGAATACAAATTCAAGTGCCGCACGCCCGGCGTCGACCTGCGCCCGCACCTCGATGAGATGAAGGCGGAGTTCGCGAACCTGTGCAAGCTGCGCTTCCGCGACGACGAGCTCGCCTATCTGCGCGGCCTGCGCTTCATGAAATCCGATTTCGTCGACTTCCTGGGCCTGTTCCAGTTCAACGAGAAATACCTCAGAGCCGGCTACGGCGAAGCGCCCGGCGAGATCGACATTACGATCCGCGGCCCGTGGCTGCACACCATCCTCTACGAGATTCCGGTGCTCGCGCTCGTGTCGGAGGTGTACTTCCGGCGCACCCTGCCGCGCCCCAATCTGGAGGAGGGCCGGCGCAGGCTGCGGGCGAAGATCGAGCTCCTGCGCAAGGTCGAGTCCTCCCTCGAGCTCAGGATCTCGGACTTCGGTACCCGCCGGCGCTTCTCGGGCGCGTGGCAGGAGGAAGTGCTGCAGACCCTGAAGCGCGAGGTGCCGCAGTACTTCGCCGGGACTTCGAACGTGCTGTTCGCCATGCGCAACGGCCTCATCCCGCTCGGCACCATGGCGCACGAATACATGCAGGCCTGCCAGGCGCTGGGGCCGCGCCTGCGCGACTCGCAGGTGTTCGCCTTCGACAAGTGGGCACAGGAATACCGCGGCGACCTCGGCATCGCGCTTTCCGACACCTACGGCTTCAACGCGTTCCTGCGCGACTTCGACATGTACTTCTGCAAGCTCTTCGACGGCGTGCGCCACGACTCGGGCGACCCGTTCGACTGGGGCGAGCGCATGATCGCGCACTACCGGCAGAACCGGGTCGACCCGCAGTGGAAGACGCTGATCTTTTCCGACCAGCTTTCGTTCCCGCTCGCAATCGAGATCGCGCGGCGTTTCCAGGGCCGCGCGCGCATCTCGTTCGGCATCGGCACCAACCTCACCAACGACCTCGGCTACGAGGCGATCAACATCGTGCTCAAGATGACCGAGTGCAACGGCCAGCCCGTCGCCAAGGTCTCGGACGCGCCGGGCAAGACCATCAGCAAGGACGCGGGCTACCTCGCGTACCTGCGGCAGGTGTACGGGCTCGACCCCGCTCAGAAAACCTGAAAAGCTGATCTGACCCCCGTTTCCCGCACCGCCGTCGGAGTGCTCGCAGCGGTATTCGCGTTCATTCTGCTCGGGCGCGGGCTGGGCGACAGCTACACGGTGTTCCTGCTGCCGCTCGAGCGCGATTTCGGCTGGACCCGCTCGCAGGTCGCGAGCGTCTATTCGATCTACCTCCTGGTGCACGGCGGCACCGCGGCGCTTGCCGGGCTGGTGTTCGACCGGCTCGGCCCGCGCTGGGTGTACGGCGCCGGCAGCGCGCTCCTCGGCGCCGCATTCTGGCTCGCCGCCGAGGTGACCAATCTCTGGCAGTTCTACCTCTGCATCGGCGTGCTGGTGGGGCTGGGCGCGAGCCTGAACGGCATGGTGCCGGGCTCGGCGCTGCTCTCCCGCTGGTACCGCGCGCGCCTGTCGAGCGCGATCGGCATCGCTTTCTCCGCGACCGGCGTCGGCGCGGTCTTTCTCGTGCCGCTCGCGCAATCGTTGATCGGCGAATTCGGCTGGCGTAGCGCCTACCGCATCCTCGGCATCGCGCTCCTCGCGCTCCTGCCGGTGGTCCTCTTCCTTCCGTGGAGCCGCTTGGCCGCCGGCAGCCCGGCCTACCACCGCGAAGCGCGGCGGAAGAAACCGGGCGAGGGCTGGACCTTCCGCGCCGCGGCCCGCACGCCGGTGTTCTGGGGGCTCGCCGCGATCTTCTTCTTCACCGCGGCGTCGATGTTCTCCGTGCTGGTGCAGCTCGTCGCCTTCTTCATCGACGCGGGCTTTACGCCGCTCAGTGCCGCCAGCGCGTATGGCTTCCTGGGGCTGCTCTCGGCCGCAAGCGTGATGGCGAGCGGGCTCGTCTCCGACCGCTTCGGCTACCGCCAGACCGTGAGCGTGAGCTTCGCCGGCACCGCGGCCGGAATGGCGGTCCTGCTCGCGATGACCTTCCGGCCTTCGGCGGCGCTGCTCGTCCTCTTCGTGCTGCTGTTCGGCCTGTGCATGGGAACCCGCGGCCCGATCATCTCGTCGCTTTCGGCGCGCTACTTCGCCGGGCCGCAGGTGGCGACGATCTACGGCGGCATCTACTCCGCCAACGCGATCGGCGCCGCCGCCGGCGCGCTGACGGGCGGCGTGCTGCACGACCTCACCGGCGGCTACCGCGCAGGGCTCGCGATCGCGCTCGTGTTTGTGGCGCTCGCGGCGCTGCCCTTCTGGGTGGTGCGCGAGCTCAGGAATTTCCGCTGATCGCGCGCAGGCGCTCCTCGCGCTCGCGCAGCGTGCGGCCGCGCAAGTCGGCTGCGCCTTTCTCGGTCACGATCACCGCCGCCTCGCTCCTTGGCGTGGCGACCGGCCCGGACAGCTTCCTGACCACGCGGCTCGACGGGAGGCAGATGAGCGCGACCCCGCCCGGGGACTGGTTGGCGGCGCGGATGAAGTCGAGCGCGCCGCCGACCGCGCCGACGTAGCTGGCGCGCGCCACCTCGGCGTTCACCTGGCCGGTGAAGTCCACTTCGACGGCCGAGTTGATGGCGACGAAGCG
>JBJMWH010000370.1:0-14182 GCA_045810245.1 Burkholderiales bacterium
CGAGCACGATGTAGATGAGCGCGAGGATCGCGATCAGGCCGTACGGATTCGGGTTGAGCGAGGCGACCCACTCGGCCAGCACGCGCGGGATGCCGGTGAACGCCATGCACGAGGAGAGGAAGCTCGCGCCGGCGAGGATGAAGAGGATCATGCAGGAAAGGCGCGTCGCCCCCATGAGGCTCGCGCCGAACGATTGCCAGCTCAATCCCCCCGACCAGGCGGCGATGATCAGCGCGCCGAGCACCCCGTAGGCGGCGGCCTCGGTTGCGGTCGCCCAGCCGATCACCATCACCCAGACGATGAAGACGATGAGCAGGATGCACGGCACGAGCAGCCGGCTGCGGTAGAGCTTTTCCTTCAGCGTGTAATGCGCGTCTTCCTTCGGCGTCTTCTCCGGATTGGCCAGCGCCCAGACGATGATGTAGCCCGAGAAGAGCGCGGTGAGGATGAACCCGGGGATGAAGCCGGCGAGGAACACCTTGATGATCGACACCTCGGCGGCGACCGCGTACACCACCATGATGATCGACGGCGGCAGCAGGATGCCGAGCGTGCCCGCGGCGGCGAGCGAGCCGAGCGCGGTCTTCTCGTCGTAGCCGCGGCGCTTGAGCTCGGGCAGCGCGACCTTGGCGATGGTGGCGCAGGTCGCGGCCGACGACCCCGACACCGTGCCGAAGATCGCGCAGCCGAGGATGTTGACGTGCATGAGCCGCCCCGGCAGCCAGGTGAGCCACGGCGCGAGCCCTTCGAACATCTCCTCGGAGAGCTTGGTGCGGTAGAGGATCTCGCCCATCCAGACGAAAAGCGGCAGCGCCGCGAGCGTCCACGAGGCGCTCGAGCCCCAGAACGACTGGAAGAGATTCACGTCGGGCGGCGTGCTGGTGAAGAACTGCAGCCCGAACCAGGCCACCGCCGCGAGCGCGATCGCGATCCACACGCCGCCTACGAGCAGCACGATCAGCACGGCGAAGAGCACCAGCCCCGCGATCAGGGGCGTCATCTAGACGGTCTCCGAGAAGTCGCCCGCGGCGCGGCGCGCCTCCTCGGCGAGCTGGTAGGTGGGTTTCTGCCTGTTCAGAACCCGGACGAGCTCGTCGAGCACCGCAACGAAGAAGATCATCACGCCGGCGACGAAGCAGAGCTGCGGAATCCAGATCGGGATGCGGATCAGGCCCTGCGCCACCTCGTGGAACTGCCAGCTCTCGTAGACGAAGCGCGCCACCGCCCACAGCATGTAGGCGACGAAGGCCGAGGTGAAGCCGAGGGCGAAAAGCTCGGCGCGCCAGCGGCCGCGCTCGCCGAGCATGTCGAGCCAGAGGCCGACGCGCACCAGCTCACCGTGGCGGAAAGTGTGGCCGAGCGCAAGGAACGCGGTGGCGGCGCACAGCCAGGCCACGATGTCGTCGGCGCCGCGCACGAAGACGCCGGCCTCGCGCCCGAACGACTGCGCGAGCATGACGACGAAGATGCCGGCGAGGCAGAGCGCGGCGAGGACGCCGCTGGTCGCGTAGAGACGGTCGAGAAACCGCCTCAAGCTACTTCTTGGAACGGTAGGCTTTGAGAATCGCCTGGCCGTCGGCGCCGGCGCTCTTCTCCCACTCCGCCGCCATCTGCTCGCCGATCTTGTCGAGCGCGGCCTTGAGCTGCGGGGTCGGCTCGCTGACCGAGACTCCGTTCTTCGCCAGCGCCTCGTCGCCTTCCTTCTCGCGCGCCTTGGACATCTCCCAGCCACGCGGCTCGGCCGCAGCGGCCGCCTTGGTGAGCGCGTTCTGCTCTTCCTTCGGCAGGCGGCTGAAGGCACGCTCGTTCACCACCACCACGTTCTTCGGATTCCAGGCGTTGGTCTTGGTGTAGTTCTTGACGAACTCCCAGGCCTTGGTGGTCGTGCCGGTCGCCGAGGAGGTCACCATGGCCTGCATCGCGCCTGTCGCGAACATCTGCGGCACCTCGGGCACCTGCACGACGGTCGGGCTCGCGCCGAGGAGCTCGGCAAGCCGCGCCGTGAGCGGGCTGTAGGTGCGCATCTTGGTGCCCTTCAGGTCGGACACCGACCTGAGCGGGTCCTTGGTGTAGATGCCCTGACCGGGCCAGGCGACCGCGTAGAGCAGGCGCAGCCCGCGTCCTTGCAGCTTCTTCTCGAGCACCGGCTTCTGCGCCTGGTAGAACCTGAACGCGGCGTCGTAGCCTGGAGCGACGAACGGCACGTTGTCGGCGGCGAACACCGGGTCCTCGTTGCTGAACTGTCCGAGGAGAAACTCGGCGATCGACACCTGGCCGGTCGAGACCGCGCGCAGGATATCGGGGTGCTTGATGAGCGAGCCGTTGGAGTGCACGTTGATGTCGAGCTTGCCGCCGGTGGCCTTCTTCACGTCTTCGGCGAAGGCGCGCACGTTGCGCGTGTGGAACTCGCCGTCGGCGTAAGGCGTCGGCATGTCCCACTTGGTCTGCGCCTGCGACGCGCCGCAGGCGACGGCGGCCGCAGCGAGCACTGCGATGCGGGCGATCATCGATCCTCCTTCGTTTGTGGAGGCCGAATCTTAGCCTAGACTGCCGCCATGCCCGATCTCTCCCCGCAGCTCGAGGAGCTCGCGCGCGCCGGGCTCGGCCGCCGCCGGCGCGTGGTGGAAAGCGCGGATGGGCCGCACCTCACCGTCGAGGGCCGCCGCTACCTCGCGTTCTGCAGCAACGACTATCTGGGCCTCGCGCATCATCCGGCGCTCGTCGAGGCGGCGTGCCGCGGCGCCGAGCGCTACGGCGTCGGTGCTGGCGCCTCCGCGCTGATTAGCGGGCATACGGAGGCTCACGAGGCGCTCGAGGGGCGCCTCGCCCGGTTCGTGCGCCTGCCGC
Source organism: Burkholderiales bacterium (assembly GCA_045810245.1). Lineage (GTDB taxonomy): Bacteria > Pseudomonadota > Gammaproteobacteria > Burkholderiales > SG8-39 > SCGC-AG-212-J23. The sequence continues at coordinate 2,848 of JBJMWH010000370.1, forward strand.
GCGCGCTGCACTTCGGCTCGGGCTATCTCGCGAACCTTGGCGTCGTCGCTGCGCTCGCCGGCCGCTGCGCCACGGTGTTCTCCGATGAGCTCAACCACGCCTGCCTGATCGACGCGGCGCGCCTTTCGCGCGCCGAGGTGCGCGTGTATCCGCATCTCGACCTCGCGGTCCTCGCCCGAATGCTCGAGCGCTGTGAAACGCCGGGCAAGCTGGTCGCCACCGATGCGGTATTCAGCATGGATGGCGATCTCGCGCCGCTGCCCGAGCTGCTCGCATTATGCGAGCGGCACGATGCGTGGCTGGTGGTGGACGACGCGCACGGCTTCGGCGTGCTCGGCGAAGGCGGCCGCGGTGCGCTCTCGCACTTCGGCATCGCCGCGCCGCGCATCGCCTACATGGGCACGCTCGGCAAGGCGGCCGGCGTCCACGGCGCCTTCGTCGCGGGCGAGGAGGCGCTGATCGAGTGGCTGGTGCAACGCGCACGCACCTATGTCTTCACCACCGCCAGCCCGCCGCTCCTCGCCTGCGCGCTGATGGCGAGCCTCGAGCTGATCGAGGCCGAGGAGCACCGTCGTACACGCCTTCGAGAACTAATCCAAAGAGTCAAAACGAGTCTTGGAGGGTTGCCGTGGCGCCTCGGTGTTTCCGAGACCCCGATTCAACCGCTGATCGTCGGCGACAACCGCGCCGCGGTCGAGCTCGCCGAGGGGCTGCGCGAGCGCGGCATCTGGGTGCCGGCGATCCGCCCGCCGACGGTACCGGCGGGGAGCGCCCGGCTGCGCATTGCGCTCTCGGCGGCGCATGGCGCAGAGCACATCGACGAGCTCGCGGCCGCGCTGCACCAGCTTGCCCGCAGGCTATGAAAAGCCGCGAGCTCCTCGAGCGCAGCCGCCGGGCGGTGTGGCATCCGTGCACGCAGATGAAAGCGCACGAGCGCTTTCCGCCGGTGCCGATCGAGCGCGCCGCGGGCGTGTGGCTCTACGACTTCGACGGTCGGCGCTATCTCGACGCGATCGGCTCCTGGTGGGTCAACATCCTCGGCCACGGCCACCCTCGCATCAATGCCGCGGTGCGCGAGCAGCTCGAGCGCCTCGAGCATGTGATGCTGGCGGGCTTCACTCACGCGCCGGTGGTCGAGCTTTCCGAGCGCCTTGGGGCGTTGACGGGCGCGCTCGGTGGAGGGGGCCTAGGCCATTGCTTTTACGCCTCCGACGGCGCCTCGGCGGTCGAGATCGCGCTCAAGATGAGCTTTCACTACTGGAGAAACGTGGGTCGGCCGGAAAAGCGCGCCTTTGTCGCGCTCTCGGGCGGCTACCACGGCGAGACGCTGGGCGCGCTTTCGGTGACCGACGTGCCGCTCTTCAGGGACGCCTACGCGCCTTTGCTGCGCCGGGGCGCGACCGTGCCCAGTCCCGATTGGCGCGCTGCCGAGCCGGGTGAATCGCAGATTGAATATGCGATCCGGCGCGCCTGCGACCTGGAAAGCTATCTCGAAAAGAACCACGATGAGACGGCGGCGCTGATTCTCGAGCCGCTCGTGCAATGCGCAGCCGGCATGGCCATGTACCACCCGGAGTATCTGCGCAGGGCGAAGCGCCTGTGCGAGCGCCATGAGGTCCACCTCATCGCCGACGAAATCGCCGTCGGCTGCGGCCGCACGGGCACCTTCCTCGCTTGCGAGCAGGGCCCGGTGCGACCCGATTTCCTGTGCCTTTCCAAGGGCCTCTCGGGCGGCTACCTGCCGCTTTCGGTGGTGCTCACGACCGAGGCGGTCTACCAGGCGTTCTACGACGATGACGTCGAGCGAGGGTTCCTGCACTCGCATTCCTATACCGGCAATCCGCTTGCCTGCCGCGCCGCGCTTGCCGCGCTTTCGGTTCTGGAGGACGACCGGGTCTTGGAGACCAACCGGGCGAAGCAGGTTTCTCTTAGGGAAAAATTTTTTGGCATTGCATCTCACCCCCGCGTACGCCACTTCCGTAATACCGGGATGATCTGGGCCTTCGACGTCGAGACCGACGATCCCGCGTTCGCGCGCCGCTTCCATGCTGCCGCCCTCGAGCGGGAGCTGCTGCTGCGGCCGCTCGGCCGCACGGTGTATTTCATGCCGCCCTACGTGATCTCGCCCGACGAGATCGAGCTCCTCGCCGGGCGCACCGCGGCGCTCCTCGACGAGCTCGAGTGAAGGCCGGCTTCTTCGTCGCCGGAACCGATACCGGCGTCGGCAAGACGCTGTTCGCCGCCGCGCTTGTTCGTCGATGCGGTGCCCTCGGCCTGCGCGCCGCGGGCATGAAGCCGATTGCCGCGGGCTGCGACCACGGCCGGAACGACGACGTCGAAGCGCTGCTCGCCGCCGGGATCGGCGGCGTCGATCGCAGGCTGGTTTGTCCGTACCTCTTCGAGCCGCCGATCGCGCCGCACATCGCCGCACGGGAAGCCGGGATCCGCATTGACCTCGCGGTGATCGAGGCTGCCTTCAAGCAGCTTCAAGCCCAGGCCGAGCTCGTCGTCGTCGAAGGCGTCGGCGGCTTCCGCGTGCCGCTCGACGAGCGCACGGATGCCGGCGCGATCCCGAAGCGCCTCGCCCTGCCGGTGATCCTGGTGGTGGGACTGCGCCTTGGGTGCCTGAGCCACGCACTGCTCACTCGGGAGGCGATCGAAGCCGAAGGGCTCGAGCTCGCTGGCTGGGTCGCCAATCGCATCGATCCTGCGATGGCGCGCGCCGAAGAGAATATCGAAGCGTTGCGCAGCCGGCTGCGTGCGCCGCTCATTGCCGAGGTGCCGTTCGGCGCGCCTAGCGACTTTCCAATTGCACTAGAACCGCTTTGGCCAGGGCGAGGCTCGCCGTGAGCCCCGGGGACTCGATGCCGAAGAGATGCACCAGGCCGGCAGTACCGTGCTGGCGGGGGCCCTGGATCTCGAAGTCCGGCGCCGGCTCTTTCGGCCCGGCGGTCTTGGGGCGGATGCCGGAATAGCCGGGCAGGAGCGCGCCGTCGGGCAGCGCCGGCCAGTAGCGCCGGATCGCGGCGTAGAAGCGCTCGGCACGGCCCGGGTCGACGGCATAGTCGTCCTTACCTCCGATGCGCTCGATCCATTCGACGTCGGGCCCGAAGCGCGCCTGACCGGCGAGGTCCAGCGTGACGTGCACGCCGAGGCCGCCGGGCTCTGGAATCGGGTAGACCAGTCGCGAAAACGGCGCACGGCGCCCGAGGGAGTAGTAATTTCCCTTGGCATAAAACTCCCCGGGCGCGAGCTGCGCACGGTAGCCGTCCATTTTCCTCGCGACCGTGGGGGCTCGGAGTCCGGCAGAATTCACCAGCATCGATGATTTGATCGGATCGCTGCCCGTCACGTGCAACACAAAGCCGTCCGATTCCACTTCGACGCGCTCGAGCGGACTCTTCAAGGCGAGCATCGCCCGGTGTCGCTCGGCGTCGCCGAGATAGGCGAGCATGAGGGCATGGCTGTCGATGATGCCGGTGGAAGGCGAGTAGAGCGCGGCGACGCAGGAGAGCTCGGGCTCGAGCGCGAGCGCCTGCGCGCGCGTCATCCAGACGACGTCGCTGACCCCATTGGCATGCGCCTTTTGCTGGATCTTCTCCAGTTCGGCAAGCTGCGAATCATCCGCTGCCACGATGAGCTTCCCGGAGCGCCGGTGCGGCACGCCGTGCGTGACGCAGTACTCGTAGAGCAGCGCCTTGCCGTCGATGCAGGCGCGCGCCTTGAGCGAGCCTTTCGGGTAATAGATGCCGGCGTGGATGACCTCGGAATTGCGCGAGCTGGTGTGCGTGCCGATCGACTCCTCGGCTTCCAGGATCACCACCTCGCGTCCGGACAGGGCAAGCGCGCGCGCCACCGCGAGGCCCACGACCCCGGCGCCGATCACCACCGCATCAAGCCGTTCCACGGAGCAGGGTCGCGCTGATTTAGTAGGATGCGATTCTAACCATGAGCGGCTGGCAATTCTGGATCGACCGCGGCGGCACCTTCACCGACATCGTCGCGCGCCGCCCCGACGGCGTTCTCGTCACCCACAAGCTGCTGTCCGAGAATCCCGGGCGCTACCGCGACGCCGCGCTGGCAGGCATCCGGGAGATTCTTTCCCTGGAACACGACGACGCGATCCCGCCCCAGGTCATCGAAGCGGTCAAAATGGGCACCACCGTCGCGACCAACGCGCTCCTCGAGCGCAAGGGCGCCCGCACCGCGCTGTTCATCACGCGCGGCTTTCGCGACGCTCTGCGCATCGCCTACCAGAACCGGCCGCGCATCTTCGACCGGCACATCGTGCTGCCGGAGATGCTCTATTCGAAGGTGGTCGAGATCGATGAGCGGGTCGGGGCGCATGGCGACATCGTTCTTCCGCTGGACGAAGAGGGGGCGCTGGTCTACCTCCAGCAGACGTATGACGAAGGCTACCGCTCCATCGCCATCGTCTTCATGCACGGCTACCGCTACCCGGACCACGAGTCGAAGGTAGCCGAGCTCGCGAGGCGCGTCGGTTTCACCCAGATCTCGGTCTCGCACCGGGTGAGCCCGCTCATGAAGCTCGTCGGCAGAGGCGACACCACCGTCGTCGACGCCTATCTTTCGCCGATCCTGCGCCGCTACGTCGAGGAGGTCGCTGCCGAGCTTCCGGGTGTGCGCCTTCTCTTCATGCAGTCGAACGGCGGCCTCGCCGGCGCGCGCCAGTTCCAGGGGAAGGACGCGATTCTCTCCGGGCCGGCGGGCGGCATCGTCGGCGCAGTGCGCACCTCGGCCGCCGCCGGCTTCGAGCGCATCATCGGCTTCGACATGGGCGGCACCTCCACCGACGTGTCGCACTATGCCGGCGAGCTCGAGCGCGAGTTCGAGACCCGGGTCGCGGGCGTGCGCATGCGCGCGCCGATGATGAGCATCCACACCGTCGCCGCAGGCGGCGGCTCGATTCTGCACTTCGACGGCGCCCGCTACCGCGTCGGTCCCGATTCGGCGGGCGCCAACCCCGGCCCGGCGAGCTACCGCCGCGGCGGGCCGCTCACGGTCACCGACGCCAACGTGATGCTCGGCAAGATCCAGCCGAAGTATTTCCCGCAGGTTTTTGGGCCTCACGGCAACGAACGCCTTGATTTTCAGGTAGTGGAAGACGAGTTTTCAAAGCTCACCGCAAAAATCGCTGACGGCCGCTCTCCGGAGCAGGTGGCCGAGGGCTTCATCCAGATCGCGGTGGGCAACATGGCGAACGCGATCAAGCATATCTCGGTGCAGCGCGGGCACGACGTCACGCAGTACACGCTGTGCTGCTTCGGCGGCGCCGCGGGCCAGCATGCCTGCCTCGTCGCCGACGCGCTCGCGATGACGCGCGTCTTCATCCATCCGCTCGCCGGCGTGCTTTCGGCCTACGGCATGGGGCTCGCCGACCAGTTGGCGATGCGCAGCCAGGCGCTCGAGGCGAAGCTCGAGGACCCCCGGCCGCTCGAGGAGGTCGCCGAGCGGCTCGCGGCCGAGGCGAGCGCCGATCTCCTCGCGCAGGGCGTGCCGGCCGCGGCGGTCAAGGTGCTGCGGCGGGCGCACCTCAAGTACGAGGGCACCGACACGGCGCTCGTCGTCACTCTCGGTCCGCTCGCCGGCATGCAGGCGCAGTTCGAGGCCGCGTATCGCAAGCAGTTCTCCTTCCTGATGCCGGGAAAGGCGCTCGTCGCCGAGGCGGTCTCGGTCGAAGCGCTCGCCGCCGGCCAGGCGATCGCCGAGCATACGGCGCCGCCGAAGCCCGCAGGCGCGCCGGCCGAGACGGTGCGCATTTTTTCCGGCGGGGCCTGGCGCCCGGCCCCGCTCTACAGGCGGGAGAACCTCGCGCCGGGCCAGCGCATCGACGGTCCTGCGATCATCGCCGAGGCGAACGCCACGACGGTGGTCGAGCCCGAGTGGCGCGCGAGCGTGACGGCGCTCGATCACCTGGTGCTTGAAAGAGCCGTCCAGAGGAAAAATGCCACGGCGATCGGCACGCAGGTCGACCCCGTCATGCTCGAGATTTTCAACAACCTTTACATGTCCATCGCCGAGCAGATGGGCCTGCGCCTGCAGAATACGGCGTACTCGGTGAACATCAAGGAGCGGCTGGATTTCTCCTGCGCGCTGTTCGACGGCGAAGGCAATCTGATCGCCAACGCGCCGCACATGCCGGTTCATCTGGGCTCGATGGGCGAATCGATCAAGACCGTGATCCGTTTGAACGCGGCAACCATGAAACCGGGCAATGTGTACGTGCTGAATGCGCCGTACAACGGCGGCACGCATCTTCCGGATGTGACCGTGATTACGCCGGTTTTTGATGAGCACGGCAAAGAAGTCCTCTTCTACGTGGGCTCGCGCGGCCACCACGCCGACATCGGCGGCATCACGCCGGGATCGATGCCGCCGGGCTCCAAAGTGGTCGAGGAGGAGGGCGTGCTGATCGACAACTTCCTGCTGGTCGAGGAAGGACGCCTGCGCGAGAAGGAAGTCGCGGCGCTGCTCGGCTCCGGCGCCTATCCGGTGCGCAACGTGCGCCAGAACATCGCCGACCTGCAGGCGCAGATCGCCGCCAACGAGAAGGGCGTACAGGAGCTCGCGCGGATGGTGGCGCACTTCGGCCTCGATGTGGTGCGTGCCTATATGCGCCACGTGCAGGACAACGCCGAAGAATCGGTGCGCCGCGTGATTGGAGTGCTGAAGGACGGCGAGTTCGACTACCCGCTCGACAACGGCGCACGGATTCAGGTCTCCATAAAAATTCTGCAGAAAAACAGAGAAGCGAAAATCGACTTCACCGGCACCTCGGCGCAGCTGCCCAACAACTTCAACGCGCCTTCGGCCGTGTGCATGGCGGCGGTGCTGTACGTGTTCCGCACGCTGGTCGACGACGACATCCCGCTCAACGCGGGCTGCCTCAAGCCGCTCAGCGTTTCGATTCCCGAAGGCTGCATGTTGCGCCCGCGCTACCCGGCAGCCGTGGTCGCGGGAAACGTCGAGACTTCGCAGTGCATCACCGACGCCCTCTATGGCGCGCTCGGCGTGCTCGCGGCCTCGCAGGGCACCATGAACAACTTCACGTTCGGCAATGAGCGCTACCAGTACTACGAGACTGTCGCGGGCGGCTCGGGCGCCGGAGCGGACTTCGACGGCGCCGACGTGGTGCAGACGCACATGACCAATTCACGCCTCACCGATCCCGAGGTTCTCGAGTGGCGTTTCCCGGTGCGCCTCGAGAGCTTCGAGATCCGCGCGGAATCGGGCGGCCGCGGGCGCCGGCGCGGCGGACACGGCGCGGTGCGCCGCGTGCGCTTTCTCGAGCCGATGACCGCGGCGATCCTCTCGGGCCATCGCCTGGTGCGTCCGCACGGCATGGCGGGCGGCGAGCCGGGCGCCGCAGGAAATAATTACGTATTGCGCCGTGACGGAAGTCGCACCGAGCTCGGTCCATTCGACCAGACTGAAATGGCGGCCGGCGACGTATTCGTGATAGAGACCCCGGGTGGCGGCGGCTTCGGCGCTATAGAATAAGGTCCGGCGAATAACTAGAACTCGAATGAAGCCGAGCACGATCTATTCAAAGTCCGGCAAGGGCGTCCAGGAAGCTTCCGGCAAGACGAGCTTGCTCAAGCGCGCAGACCGCGCGGTGCTCTCTGCTATCGACGGCCGCGCCACGCTCGGCGAGGTGGCGCAGAAGGTCGGCAAGGGCTTCGACGCGGAGTTCGAGAAGCTCATCGCGCAGCTCGACAAGGATGGGTTCGTGCGCGAGGTCACCGCTGCCCCCCCGTCGAGCTCGCAGTCGCGGCCCGCGCTCGCGACGCTGAAGCCGGGGGCGAAAGCGCCTGCTGCCAGGGCGTCGTCCTCCTCTTCCAGCGGCGCCGACGACCTCGACTTCACCACCATCATGCCGGCGATCAAGCCCGCGGCGCGTCCCCTGGCGCCCGCCGCCGCGCCTTCCAAGGCGCAGGTGAGCGATGCCGCGCTGCGCGCGAAGGAGCAGGAATCGGCGCTCTACAAGGCGCGCCAGGAAGCCGAAGCGAAGGCGCAGGCCGAGCGCGACCGCGTGAAGCAGGAAGCCGAGGCCAAGGCGCGCGCCGAGGCCGAGGCCAAGGCAAGGCTCGACGCCGAGAACCGCCTGCGCGAGGAGGCGATCGGGCGCGCCAAGGCCGCGGCCGAGGCGCAGGTGAAGGCGGCGCGGGCGAAGGCCGAGGCCGAGGTGCAGGCGAAGCTCGACGCCGAGCGCAAGGTGCGCGAGGAAGTCGAGCGCAAGGTGCGCGAGGAGGCCGAGCGGGCGCTGCGCGAGGCGGAGGCGCTGCGTCAGCGCCTCGAGGAGGAACGCAAGGCGCGCGAGGATATCGAGCGCAAGCGCCGGGAAGAAGAGGAGCGCCGCCGCACGGAAGAGGAGGCTGAGCGGCAGCGCCGGGAAGAGGAGGAGCGCAAGCGCCGCGAGGAGGAAGAGAAGAAGCGCCGCGAGGAAGAGGAGCGCCGCTTGCGCGTTGAGATCGAGGCCAAGGCGCGCGAGGCGGCGGAGCGCGCGCGGCGCGAGGAGGAAGACCGCCTGCTGCGCGAGAAAGAGGAGCAGGTGCGCCGCGCGAAGCAGGCCGAGGAGGCGCGCATGCTCCAGGCACGAGCCATGGAAGAGGCACGCATGCGCGTGCGCCAGCGCGAACGCGAGCGCGACCAGGACGAGAACCGCGGCCGCAAGTCGAAGGACGAAACCAGGGTCGCGCAGCCCACGCTGCCCGCCGCCGCGGCGCCCCCGGCGCCGGACGGGGGCAGCCTCGATGCGCTCATGGCCGACCTCGATTCCTTCTCGCAGCGCGAAGAGGAAGAGCGCCAGTCTCGCGAAGTCGCCGAGCGCCAGGCGCGCGAGGAAGGCAAGCTCAAGGCGCAGGCCGAGGCCGAGCGCCGGGCGCAGGAGGATGCCGAGCGCCAGATGCGCGAGCAGCTCGAGCGCGCGGCGCGCGACCAGGAAGAACGCCAGCGCCGCGACGAGGAAGAGCGCCGCGCCCGGGAGGAAGCCGAGCGCCGCGCGAACGCCGAGGAGAGCCGCCGGCTCGAAGCCGAGGAGCGCAAGCGCAAAGCGCAGGAGGCGCTCCTCGCCAAGGCCGCCCCGGTGCCGGACATCGAGGTGAGCGACAAGGACCTCGACATGACCGAGGTGCGCCACGACGAGGCTGCGGTCGCGCGCGAGGCGCGCAAGGCGCAGCGCGAACGTGAGCGCGAGGCGCGCCTGCGCGCCAAGGAGGCGAAGGAGCGGGCGAAGGCGGCGGCGCGCGAGCAGTCGGTCAAGTACCCGAAGATGCGCCGCAAGGTCAACTGGGGCCGTCCGGTCGGGATCACGCTGCTCACGCTGCTTGCCGCGGGCTTGGTGGCGCTGCACATCATTCCGCTGCCGATGGACGAGTACGAACGCGCGGCCTCGGACGCGCTCGGCCGCCCGGTGAAGATCGGTACGGGGCGGCTCTCGCTCTATAGCGGCCTGCGCCTCGATCTCGAGCAGGTGAGCGTGGCCGGCGTGACGACGATCGCGTCGGCGCGCGCCTATCCCCAGCTTCGGGCGCTGGTCGAAGGCAGGCAGGTCCTGGGCCGCCTCGAGCTCGTGGGCGTTACGGTGCCGCAGTCGGCGATCGGCGCGGTGGTCGGGGCGAAGCTGCGCGGCGACGGCTTCCGCGGCGCGCGCATCTTCGCCAAGGGGCTGCGGCTCACCGGCCCGGTGCCGCTGCCGGCGCTGGAGGCCGAGGCGCAGATCGCGCCCGACGGCGGCGTGAGCCGCGTCCTGCTGAGCGGCCCGGAAAGCCTGAGCGCGATGCTCACCCCGACGGCGCGCGGCGAGGTCGAGTTCGACGTCACCGCCGCGACGCTTACGATTCCGTTCGCGCCCGAGCTCACGCTCTCGAGCTTCGCGATGAAAGGCGTCGCCAACCGTCAGGGGATGAACATCGCTTCATGGGGCGGAGGTGTCCTCGACGGCGCCGTCTCGGGTGCGGCGAACCTGCGCTGGAGCGGCGCGTGGCAGCTCGAAGGCGGGCTCACCGCGCGCGCCATCAACGCCGCGGCGTTCGCCCCGGCGCTGCTCTCCGAGGGCAAGGCCGAAGGCCAGGCGCGCTTCTCCATGAGCGGGAGCGATCCAGCGAAGCTCTACGATGCGGCGCATCTCGAGGGAAATTTCAGCGTGGGCAAGGGCGTGCTGGGCACGATCGACCTGTCACGCGTGCTGCACACGAGCGGCCGCCAATACGGCGGACGCACCCAGTTCACCGAGATGACGGGGCATGCCACCTACGACCGTGGCGCGGTAGCGTTGCGAAACGTCAACATCAGCGCCGGGGCGCTCAGCGCGGGCGCGAGCGCCGACATCGCGCCAAGCGGCGCGATCGCGGGGCGCATCGTCGCCGACATCCGCACCACGGTGCAGCCTTTGCGTGCGATACTCGTGATCGGGGGAACGGTCAAGGAACCGCAAGTCCGTAACTAGTGTGCCCGTAACTAGTGTGCCCGTAACTAGTGTCAGTGGTCCGTAACTAGTGTCAGTCTCCGAAATCCTTCAGCTTCGCGGGCCGCGCGCCCTGTCGCAGTTCCGACTCGCCAAGCTGCTCGCCTCGCTGCAGAAGATCGACCCGGATCTGCGCTCGCTGAGCGCCGAATACCGCTATTTTGTCGAGCTCGAGCGCGGGCTCGAGCCGCACGAGGCCCGCACGCTGCGCGCGCTGCTCGACGATGGCGGCGCGACGCTCGAGGAGGACGCAGACAGCAGCATTTTCCTGGTCGTGCCGCGGCTCGGCACCGTCTCGCCCTGGTCGTCGAAGGCCAGCGACATCGCTCGCAACTGCGGCCTTACGCCAGTGAAGCGCATCGAGCGCGGCACGCTCTACTACGTCGGCTCGAAGGAGGCGGCGCTCGCCGCCGGGCTGCACGACCGCATGACGCAGACAGTGCTGCGCTCCTTCGGCGAGGTGGCGCGCCTCTTCCAACATGTCCCTCCTAGGAATCTGGATACCGTTCCGGTCTCCGGGTTAAGTGAAGCCAATCAGCGGCTCGGCCTCGCGTTGAGCGACGCAGAGGTCGAGTACCTCGAGCGCGCCTACCGCGGCCTGGGACGCGATCCGACCGACGCCGAGCTCACCATGTTCGCGCAGGCGAACTCCGAGCACTGCCGGCACAAGATCTTCAACGCCGACTTCGTCGTCGACGGGGTGGTCCAGCCACGCTCCCTGTTCGGGATGATCCGCCACACCGAGGAGGTCGCCGGAGCGGGCACCGTCGTGGCCTATGTCGACAACGCCTCCGTGATGGTCGGTGGGCGCCGGGTGCGCTGGCTTCCCGAGTCGGCAGACGGCCCGAG
>JBJMWH010000371.1:0-3081 GCA_045810245.1 Burkholderiales bacterium
ACGGCGTGCTGATGGGCGAGCTGCATGCCGCGCTGGCGGATGCCGACGCCTACCCCGTGCGCTCGCGCGCCGAAAAGCTGCTCACCGGACTGGGCTTTTCCCAGTCCGAGCTGGGGCAGCCCGTATCCTCCTTTTCCGGCGGCTGGCGCATGCGCCTGAATCTCGCGCAGGCGCTGATGTGCCCCTCCGAGCTTTTGCTGCTCGACGAGCCGACCAACCACCTCGACCTCGACGCCATCATCTGGCTCGAGGAATGGCTCAAGCGCTACCCGGGCACGCTGATCGTGGTTTCGCACGACCGCGACTTCCTCGACGCGGTGGTTACCGCGGTGGTGCATATCGACCAGCGCAAGCTGCGCCGCTATACCGGCAACTATTCGGCGTTCGAGGCGCAGCGCGTGCAGAACCTGGTGCTCGCCCAGAGCCAGTTCGATAAGCAGCAGCGCGAGCGGGCGCACCTGCAGTCGTTCATCGACCGCTTCCGCGCAAAGGCCACCAAGGCGCGCCAGGCGCAAAGCCGCATGAAGATGCTGGCGAAAATGGAAGAGCTGGCGCCGCTGCACGCCGCCGCGCCGTTCTCGTTTGAGTTCCGCGAGCCCCTGCGCGCGCCCAACCCGCTGCTCGTCCTCGAGAACCTGAGCGCAGGCTACGGCGACCAGGTGGTGCTGGATCGAATCACCCTGTCGCTGCAATCGGAGCAGCGCATCGGCCTGCTCGGCATCAACGGCGCCGGCAAGTCCACTTTCATCAAGACCGTGGCGGGCGTTCTCACGCCGCTCGCGGGGCAGATGACGGTCAACAAGGGCCTCGCGATCGGCTACTTTGCTCAGCACCAGGTGGAAATGCTGCGCGACGACCAGTCGCCGCTGTGGCACCTCTCCCGTGCTGCCCCCGACACGCGCGAGCAGGAGCTGCGCGACTATCTGGGGGGCTTCAACTTTCCCGGCGACATGGCGGCGAGCGCCATCGAGCAGTTCTCCGGCGGGGAGAAAGCGCGCCTCGCGCTGGCGCTTATCGTGTGGCAGCGGCCGAACCTCCTGCTCCTCGACGAGCCCACAAACCACCTCGACCTGGAGACGCGCGAGGCGCTTACCGTGGCGCTGGCTCAGTTCGAGGGCACGCTGGTGCTCGTCTCGCACGACCGGCACCTGCTGCGCGCCACCACCGAGCAGCTTCTCATCGTTGCCGACGGGGCGGTGAAGCCCTTCGACGGCGACCTGGACGACTATCGCGATTCGCTGCTGAACCGGGAGGCGAAAGCCGCGCCTCCTGCGAAACCCAAAGCGGCAAAAGAGAAGCCGGTTTCGCGCAAGCCCCTCGAAGCCCGAATCAAGCGGCTCGAGGAGCTGATGGCTCGACTGAACGCGCGCAAGGCCGACATCGAAGCGGGTCTCGGTGATCCGGCGGTGTATGCCGAGGCGCGCAAGGACGACCTCAGGACGCTGCTCTTCGATCAGGCGTACGTGGGCAAGGAGCTCGCGCAGCTCGAGGCCGAGTGGCTCGAGAAGCAGGCCGAGCTCGAGGCTGCAGCGCGCCCATGAAGTACGCGGCGGTGCTGATCCTCGTGCTCGCCGGCTGGTCGGCGCTCAAGCCCGAGCCCGTGTCCTGGGTCTTCGTCGCGGTGGTATTCGCATTGGAGGTCTGGCTGCTATGGCGGATGCGCGCGGTAGACCGCGGGGCCGTGCCGGTCGATGAGCCCCCGTACGCGTTCAGCGCGGAGGAGGCGCGCTTCATCGAGCGCTACCGCCTCTACTTCACCTTCCCCGCGCTTGCCGCGCACGCCGGGTCCGCGCTCGCTGCCATCGGGCTGGCCGGCATGGTCCTTGCGCTGTGGCTCACCTTCACGCATGCGTTCGCCCAGGGCGCGCTCCTCGGCGCGAACCTGTTTTTCGTGGGCTGGCTCACCAAGCGCCTGGCGCCGCATTTCGCGCTCCGCCTTGCCGCCTCGCGCGGCGACCGGGAAGCGCTTCGAATGCTAGAGCTGCTCGACCCGCTCTGGGCTAAAATCAAGGCGGCCAACCAAACCCAGGCTCCGTCATGAACGCGCCCATCAAGACCGAGGATGCATTTCACCAGCTGATCCATCGCAACCACATGTGGGGCTTGTGGGAGATCGCGAGCCAGATGACCCCGCAGCCGCGGCCGCAGGCGGTGGCGCACCAGTGGAAATGGTCCGTGCTCGACGAGGTGGTGAGGCAATCGGCTACCGCCGTGCCGGTCGGCGACGAGCGCCGCGCGATGCAGCTCTTCAACCCCGGCCTGAACGGCCAGTGGGCGACGACCAATACCCTGATCGCCGCGGTGCAGGTGCTGCTCCCCGGTGAGATCGCGCGCGCGCATCGCCATTCGCCCGCGGCGATTCGCTTCATCATGTCCGGTAACGGCGCCTACACCGCTGTCGAAGGCGAGAAGGTCATCATGCGCGAGGGCGATCTCGTGCTCACGCCGAGCTGGCAGTGGCACGATCACGGCAACGAGACCCGCGAGACCGTGGTTTGGATGGACGGACTCGACGTGCCGCTCACCAAGGCGCTCGACTGCATTTTCTTCCAGATGCATCAGAACCTGAAGGCCGACCACGGCAAGCCGGTGAACGGCTCGAAGGCGCTGTATGGACACGGCCACCTCGCGCCGACCTGGGTCAAGGAGCGCCCGCGCTTTTCGCCGCTGATGCTCTATTCGTTCGACCAGACCCTTGAGGCGCTGGAGGCGCTGCGCGCCACCGAAGGCTCGCCCTACGAAGGCATCGCGCTCGAATACACCAACCCGCAGACCGGCGGACCGGTCACGCCGACGATCTCGTGCCGCATCCAGCTCGTGCGCAAGGGCGAGAAGCTGAAAGCCCGCCGCGTCACCGGCAGCTCGGTGTTCCATGTCGTGCGCGGCAAGGGCACCACCGTCATAGACGGCAAGCCGTTCGACTGGTCAAAGGGCGACATCATCGCGCTGCCGAGCTGGGCGCAGCACGCCCACGAGAATACCGGCGGGGAGGACGCGATCCTGTTCTCGATCAGCGACCGGCCGGTGATCGAGGCGCTCGGCTTCTACCGCGAGGAAGCTGCGGCCTGAGGCGCGGCGCGC
>JBJMWH010000372.1:0-6873 GCA_045810245.1 Burkholderiales bacterium
CGAAGCCTTTCGACACCGTCGCCCTGCCCGTGTTCTTCGCCGGCCTCGCGACCGATTTCTGCGTCGCCTGGAGCGCGCTCGACGCGCGCCGCCAGGGATTCGAGGCGCTGGTCGTCGAGGACGCCTGCCGGGGCATCGATACGCAAGGCTCGCTCGCCAAGGCGTGGACGGACATGAACTCGGCCGGCGTCCAACGCATTCAATCATTGGATCTCCTGTAGGAACATCATGAAGCTACTCGGAATCATCGCCGCGGCGCTCGCCGCCGGCACAGTGCAGGCGCAGAACGTCAAGATCGGCGAGCTGAACAGCTACAAGGTGTTCCCCGCCTTTCTCGAGCCCTACAAGAAGGGCATGGAGCTCGCGCTCGAGGAGATCAACGCCGCGGGCGGGGTGAACGGCAGGAAGCTCGAGCTGGTGAGCCGCGACGACGGCGGCACGCCGGGCGACGCGGTGCGCGTGGCCGAGGAGCTGCTCTCGCGCGAGAAGGTGAACGTGCTCATGGGCACCTTCGCCTCGAACGTCGGCCTCGCGGTGGCGAACCTCGCCAACCAGAGGAAGGTCCTGTTCGTCGCCTCCGAGCCGCTCACGGACAAGATGGTCTGGGAGAACGGCAACCGCTACACCTTTCGGCTTCGCCCGTCGACCTACATGCAGACGGCGATGCTGATTCCGCAGGCGGCGAAGCTCGGCAAGAAACGCTGGGCGATCGTGTATCCCAACTACGAATACGGCCAGTCGGCAACCGCCTCGTTCAAGAAGCTCCTGTCGCAGGCGCAGCCCGGCGTCGAGTTCGTCGCCGAGCAGGCGCCGGCGCTCGGCAAGATCGACGCCGGCGCGGTGGTGCAGGCGCTCGCCGACGCCAAGCCCGACGCGATCTTCAGCTCGCTGTTCGCCGCGGACTTGCAGAAGTTCGTGCGCGAGGGAAATACGCGCGGCCTGTTCAAGGACCGGCCGGTGTTCAACCTGATCGCCGGGGAGCCCGAGTACCTCGACACGCTGAAGGACGAGACGCCCACGGGATGGTGGGTCACCGGCTATCCCTGGAGCGAGATCAGCACGCCCGAGCACACGAAGTTCCGCAGCGCGTATGAAAAGCGCTGGAAGGATTACCCGCGCCAGGGCTCGGTCGTGGGCTACACCGCGGTGTACACGGTGGCGAACGCGATGCGCAAGGCAAAATCGGCCGACACCGAAAAGCTCGTCGACGCGCTGAAAGGCCTCGAGATGCAGTCGCCCTTCGGCCCGATCCTGTGGCGTCCGATCGACCACCAGTCCACCATGGGCGCCTACGTCGGCCAGTTCGCGCAGAAGGACGGCAAGGGCGTGATGGTGAACTGGTACTACGCCGACGGAGCGAAGTTCCAGCCCCCCGATAACGAGATCCGCCTCCTGCGCAAGGAACAGTAGGGCTCGAAGCCCCATGGCTGCGCGCATCGCGCCTGTCGATCCTCCGTACCCGCCGCAGCTGCAGGCGCAGTTCGACAAGCTGATGCGCGGCGCGCCGCCGCTGCTGCTGTTCCGCACGGTGGCGCGCAATCCGCGCGTCCTGCAGCGCATGATGGACGGCTCGTTGCTCGACCGCGGCAGCGTCGGCCTGCGCTCGAGGGAGCTCCTGATCCTGCGCACCTGCGCGCGCTGCGGCTCCGAGTACGAATGGGGCGTGCACGTGGCGATATTCGGTGCCAAGGCCCAGTTGACCCAGGCCGAGCTGCATGCCACGGTCCACGGCGGCGCTGCCGACGCCGGCTGGAGCGTCGAAGACCGCCTCGTCATCGGCCTGGCCGACCAGCTTCACGATACGAGCCGCGTCGACGAAGCCTTGTGGGGCGAGCTCTCGCGCCGCTTCGCCGCCGACCAGTTGGTGGAGCTGATCATGCTCGCGGGTCTCTACCATGCCGTATCCTTCGCGACCAATGCGATCGGCGTCCAGAACGAGGCTTTCGCGCCGGGATTTCCCAAGCGCCCCGATTAGGATCGCGTGAGCGGTTCCGCGATCCTGCTGCAGTTCCTGAACGGCCTCGCGGCGGCGAGCTCGCTGTTCCTCGTCGCGGCCGGGCTTTCGCTGATCTTCGGCGTCACCCGCGTGGTGAACTTCGCGCACGGCTCGCTCTACATGCTCGGCATGTACCTCGCCGTTGGGCTCTCTGCAAAAGTCGGCTTCTGGGCCGCGGTACCGTTTGCGGCGGCCGCCGTCGGCGCCCTCGGCGTCCTGATCGAGGTCGTCCTCCTGAGAAGGATCTACAAGGCGCCGGAGCTCTTCCAGTTGCTCGCCACGTTCGCGCTGGTCCTGCTCATCAAGGACTTCGCGCTCTGGGCATGGGGTCCCGAGGACATGCTCGGGCCACGCGCACCCGGGCTGCGCGCTGCCGTCCACATCGCGGGCGGGGCCTTCCCGCAATACGACCTCTTCCTGATTGCGCTCGGGCCGGCGGTATTCGTCCTCCTGCACCTGCTCCTCACGCGCACGCGCTGGGGAACGCTCGTGCGCGCCGCGACGCAGGACCGCGAAATGGCCGCCGCGCTCGGCGTGAACCAGAAGGTGCTTTTTACCGCGGTGTTCGCGCTCGGTGCGGCGCTCGCAGGCCTCGGCGGGGCACTCGCGATCCCGCGCGAGCCGGCGAGCCTTGAGATCGACCTCGGCGTGGTCTCCGACGCGTTCGTCGTCGTGGTGGTGGGCGGACTCGGCTCGATCCCCGGCGCGTTCCTCGCGGCGCTGCTCATTGGAATGATCAAAGCGTTCTGCTTCGCTCTGGGCTTCTCAAAGCTGACGCTCGCGGTGGAATTCATCGTGATGGCGGTCGTGCTGGTGCTGCGGCCGTGGGGACTGCTGGGACGCCCGATCGCCGAGGCGCGCGGCCCCGGGTCGATGCAAGTCCCGTTCGCCCTTCCTTCGCGGGCTTTTCTCATCCTCGTCGCCGCTGCGTTTGGCGTGCTGGCGCTGGCCCCGCTCGCGTCGCAAGGCTACCTGCTGGTCCTGCTCACCGATATCCTGGTCTTCGCGCTATTCGCGGCGAGCCTGCACTTCATGATGGGACCGGGCGGCATGGCGTCGTTCGGCCACGCTGCGTTCTTTGGCCTGGGCGCATACGGCGCCGCGCTTCTGGTGCTGCGCCTCGCCGCTCCGATGGAGGTCGCGCTGATCGCCGCGCCGCTGCTCGCGCTCGCCGGCGCGCTCGTGTCGGGTTGGTTCTGCGTGCGGCTCTCCGGCGTTTATCTCGCCATGCTCACCCTTGCCTTCTCGCAGATCGTCTGGTCGGTCGCGTTCCAGTGGGATGCCGTCACCGGCGGCTCGAACGGCCTGATCGGCGTATGGCCCGCGCCCTGGCTCGCCTCCAAGCCCGCGTACTTCTATCTGGCGCTCGTCCTCTGCGGCGCCGCCATCGCGCTCGTCTGGCGCACGATCTTCTCCCCCTTCGGCTTCGCGCTGCGCGCGGCGCGCGACTCTCCGCTGCGTGCCGAATCCGTCGGCATTCCCGTGCGAGCGGTGCAGTGGGCCGCATTCACCATCGCCGGCACGCTTGCCGGCGTGGCCGGTGCCCTGTTCGCGTTTTCCAAGGGTTCGATCTCGCCCGAGGTTCTCTCGGTTCCGCGCTCGGTCGATGCCCTGGTCATGGTGCTCCTCGGCGGGGTGCAGACGATTACCGGCCCGGTATGGGGCGCGGGCCTCTTCACCTGGCTGGAGGACTCGATCTCCCGCGAGATCGAATACTGGCGCGCCGCCATCGGCGCCGTCATCGTCCTGTTGGTGCTCGCGTTTCCCCAGGGCATCGCCGGCTTCGTGAAGCAGAGGCTCGCGCGATGAGCGCGAACGAGAGGCTCGCGCGATGAGCGCGCTCGGGAGGCTCGCGCGATGAGCGCGCTCGAGGTCCGCGGCCTCTGCAAGGCCTACGGCGGCGTAGAGGCGGTGAAGGACGTGTCGTTCTCGCTCGAGCCGAGCGAGGTGGTCGCGCTCATCGGGCCGAACGGCGCCGGCAAGACCACCTGCTTTAACCTGCTGAACGGCCAGCTCGTCCCCGATGCGGGCGAGATCCTGGTCGGCAAAGCCAGCGTTGCCGGCCTGCCGCCGCACCGCATCGCGCGCTTCGGCGTCGGGCGCACGTTCCAGATCACGCAGACCTTCGGCTCGATGAGCGTGCGCGAGAACGTGCAGGTCGCGCTGATTTCGTACCACCATGGGTTCGGATCCCTCGTTTCGGTTGCGCCAAAGCTCCATCGCGACGAAGCGCAGCAGCTGCTCGAGCGCGTCGGGATGGGGGGCCAGGCCGACCGGCCCTGTGCCGTGCTGGCCTATGGCGATCTGAAGCGCGTCGAGCTTGCCGCCGCGCTCGCCGGCCGGCCGCGCGTCCTCCTCATGGACGAGCCGACCGCGGGGATGGCACCCGAGGAGCGCGGCGCGCTGATGCAGCTCGCCGCCGAGGTCGCGCTCAGCGACCGGATCGCGGTGCTCTTCACCGAGCACGACATGAGCGTGGTGTTCGGCCACGCGGCGCGCGTCATCGTGCTGCACCTGGGCGAAATCATCGCTTCGGGCCCGCCCGACGCCGTACGCGCCGACCCCAGAGTGCGCGAGGTGTACCTTGGCGATGCTTGAAGCGCGCGGCCTGAGCGCCGGGTACGGGCGCGCGCAGATCCTGTTCGGGCTCGACCTCACGATCGACCGAGGCGAGGTCGTGGCTCTCCTCGGCCGCAACGGCGCCGGCAAGTCGACCACGCTCAAGGCGTTGATGGGCCTCATCGAGCCCCGCTCGGGCGAAGTCCGCTTCGAAGGCGCGCGCATCGACCGGCGCGCGCCGCACGAGATCGCCCGGCTCGGGCTCGGCTACGTGCCCGAGGACCGGCGCATCTTCACCGACCTCACGGTGGCCGAGAACCTCGAAGTCGGACGCCAGCCGCCGCGCCCCGGCGCACCGACCTGGGGAATGGAGAAGCTCCTCGCCCTTTTCCCCGCGCTCGGCGCCATGCTGAAGCGCCGCGGCGGCAGCATGTCGGGCGGCGAGCAGCAGATGCTCTGCGTCGCGCGCACGCTCGCCGGCAATCCCAGGGCGGTCCTCCTCGACGAGCCTTCGGAGGGCCTCGCGCCGGTGATCGTCGACCAGGTCGCCGCGGCCATCCTGGAAATGAAGTGGGCCGGAGTCGCCGTGCTCCTCGCCGAGCAGAGCGCGCGGTTCACCGAACGCGTAGCCGATCGCGGCTACAAGCTGGAAAAGGGCAAAATCTCTGCCACATGATTGTCCGCAGATGGAATCGCGTCCACCTCCCGCCCTCGTGAAGTCGACGAGCCTCGAGCGCTTCGCCTGGCTCTCGATCGCCGCGGCCATCGCCACCATCGCCCTGAAGGGGCTCGCCTGGTGGCTCACGGGCTCGGTCGGCCTGCTGTCCGACGCGCTCGAATCGCTGGTCAACCTCGCCGCCGCGCTTCTCATGCTCTCCATGCTGCGCCTCGCCGCCGCGCCGCCGGACCAGGCATTTCCCTACGGCATGTCCAAGGCCGAGTACCTCTCCGCCGGCATCGAAGGCGCGCTTATCGTCCTCGCGGCGGGCGGTATCCTCTACGCGGCGATTCCGCGTCTCATCAACCCGGGAGCGCTCGAAGCGCCGTTTCTCGGCCTCGGCATCACGCTGCTCGCGTCGCTCATCAACCTCGGCGTCGCCCTCGTGCTAATGCGCGCCGGCAAGCGACACGACAGCATCACCCTCGAGGCCGACGGCACGCACCTCATGACCGACGTCTGGACCTCGGCGGGTGTCATCGCCGGGGTCGCGCTGGTCTACGTGACCGGCTGGCAGCGCCTCGACCCGCTCGTCGCCCTCGCCGTGGCGATCCACATCGTCTGGACGGGCATCGGGCTCGTGCGCCGCTCCATCGTCGGCCTCCTCGACGCCGCCATCGGCCCCGAGGACCAGAACGAAGTGAACAAGATCTTCACCGAATACACGCGGCGCTACGCCGTCAAGTTCCACGCCTTCCGCACCCGCCAGGCCGGCTCGCGGCGCTTCATCTCCTTCCACCTCCTCGTCCCCGACGAGTGGAGCGTGCTGCGCGCCCACCAGCTCTCGGAAGAAATCGAGGAGCGCATCCGCTCCCTCGTCCCGAACTCCGGCGTCTTCGTTCATATCGAGCCGATCTCCGATCCGGCGTCCTACGACGACGAGAGCCTCGACCGGATGTAAGTTGGGCTTGTTGAAATGGCGCGCCTGTTGTTCAAATCGCCTAGATGAAGTTATAGAGCGACGCGACGCAACCTTGGTGGCCTGAGTAGTAAGAATAGAACCTACGGGATCTGCAATAGCCGCCACTGCCGATGTTGCTCGAGCAACTGTCGGAGAGCTGCATCAGGTGGACGGCTATCCTTGTAAACCTCCGGCATCGGTGGCTCTTCCACGGTCCCGATCTTCAGCTCTTTCATCCCGGCTCCGAGCGGCCGGAGTTCATAAATATCTCGATCGGGGTTCGCGAAATAGATTGGGCCTTTTATGCCCTTGGCCTGCTCGCGATCATGATCCGAGAAATGCTGCGCATCTCCAGTGGGGAACGTCACATGCGTGTGATACGCGCCTTGGAATGTAGCGCCTGGAGGCCCTCCCCGAATTTGGATCGCTACAGCGAACGCGAGCTTCGTGGTTTGAGGTGTTCCTACTCCGTAGAAGTTCGCGTGTTTGAATAGTACGCCGCCCCATTCCATACCCTCGAGCCAGCTACGGTACCAAATGCGTCGCAGAGCAGCGGCTGCCGCTTCCTCAACTCGCGGATATCCGCCTGCCCGGATCTCCTTGACCTTTTTCCAGAATGGTTCTTCCTGCCGGCGCAGACTCGAAAAGTAGTTTGCGTCGAACGTTGGCACATCGCCTCCCCAAGGATCCCGCTCCTTT
>JBJMWH010000373.1:0-9103 GCA_045810245.1 Burkholderiales bacterium
CTTTTCCGAATAATTGATGGAGCTCATTTGCATCCCTAAAAATAGGGACAGACCCTAATTAATAAATAAATAGGGTCTGTCCCTAATTAAACCCGTTCCCAGTTGAACTTCGGTTTCGCGCCGGATCCGTAGACCTTCAGCGCGCCCTGCTCGCCAACGGCGTTGGGCCGCACGAAGATCCAGTTCTGCCACGCCGTCAGGCGGCCGAAGACGCGCGTCAGCATGGTCTCGGGACCGGCGAAGCGCAGGCTCGCCTCCATGCCGGTGAGGGCGTCGGGCGAGAGGCTCGCGCGCTCCTCGATGGCGATGCGCACCTCGTCTTCCCAGTCGATGTCGTCGGGTGCGGAGGTGACGAGGCCGAGGCTCGCCGCTTCTTTCGCGCTCACGCCCTCGTTCATGGGCATGGTCGGCGCCTCGCCGCCGAAGCGGTTGTGGAGCCGCGACAGTCCGTTTGCCATCGGATAGGCGCCGAAGTTGAGCGCCGAGAGGGCAACCTTGGCGCTCATATTCCCATCCTCGGCATCGAGCATGTAGGTGCGGTCGGCCGCAAGCGCGAGCTCCATCAGCGTGCCGGCGAAGCACGAGCCGGGCTCGATCAGCGCGAAGATCGAGCGCGAAGAGACGTCCAGGCGCGACAGCGTGCGGCGCAGGTAGCCGAGCGTCTCGCGCACGAACCAGTCCTTGCGGTGCTCCCGCAGCAGCGCGTCGAGCTCGAGCGCACGTGCGAGATCGCCTTTCGTCTTCAGCAGCCACAGGCCGACATCGAGGTAGTTGTGGCGCAGGTCGAGGATCGCGCGGTCGAGCTCGCGCGCGAGCCGCAGCGGATACCAGTCGGCGGTGCGCTCCAGCTTGAGGTTGTCCGGCCCCTTGACGGTGATGGTCGCCGTCCGTGTCTCTTTATTCACGTAGACGTCGAGCAAGCGGTTCGCTCCCAGCTCCGTCAGCTTGACGCCTTCGCCGCCGGGCCGGTCAGACTGCTCGGCGAGGGCGAGCGCGCGCGCCCTGACGACTTGGGCGAACTCCAGCGGCTTCGCTACGTGGTCGACGAGCTTCCATTGCTTCGCGCGGTCGGCGCGCACCCCTTCGGCAGTGGTGCAGAAGAGATCGGCCAGATCGCGTCTGACTTTTCTTTTGTCGATGATCCTCGTCAACCCTCCGGTACCCGGAAGGACGCCGAGGAGCGGTACCTCGGGCAGGCTCACGGTGGAGGAGCGGTCGTCGACCAGCGCGATCTCGTCGCAGGCGAGGGCGAGCTCGTAGCCGCCGCCGGCGGTGGTGCCATTCAGCGCGGCGAGGAACTTGAGCCCCGAGTCGGCGCTCGAGTCTTCGATGCCGTTGCGCGTCTCGTTGGTGAACTTGCAGAAGTTCACCTTCCAGGCGTGGCTCGAGGTGCCGAGCATGTAGATGTTGGCGCCGGAGCAGAACATGCGGCTCTTGGCGCTCGTGATCACGACCGCCCTGACCTCGGGGTGCTCGAAGCGGATGCGGTTGAGCGCGTCGTGCAGCTCGATGTCGACGCCGAGGTCATAGCTGTTGAGCTTGAGCTTGTAGCCGGGCACCAGGCCCTTGTCCTCGGCGACGTCGAGCGCGAGGGTGGCGAGCGCGCCGTCGAACGAGAGCTTCCAGTGGTTGTAGCGGTCGGGCCGGGTTTCGAAGGAGATCATGGCAGCGCCTTGCGCAGTTCCTGCAGCGTTTGTCTCACAGTCTTGCCGCTCGTGTCGAGCGCGAGCGGGGCGCGTGCATACAGCCGCTCGCGGTCGGCGAGCAGCCTGCGGATCTCATCGAGCGCGGCCGAGCGGCCCTGCGTCCTGCCGATGAACGGCCGCATGTCGCCCTGGGCGATGACGCGCGACATGTGCTCCTGCGGCGAGGCCCGGAGCCAGACGCAGAAGCAGCGCTCGAGCAGCACCTCGTAGGTGGAGGGATCGGTGACCAGCCCGCCGCCGGTCGCGATCACTGCGCGCTGGTTGTCGTCGAGCACCCGTTGGAGCGCGCGGCGCTCGAAGCGGCGGAACGCGTCCTGGCCGTACAGCGCGAACACCTCGCCGAGCTTGGCGCCGGCCTCCTTTTCCACCTCGCGGTCGAGCTCGATGAACGGCAGGTCGAGCGCCTGGGCGAGCTTCTCACCCAGCGTGGACTTGCCGGCGCCGCGCAGGCCGAGGAGGGCGATGCGCGAGGCGCGCGGCGCCGTGTCCTCGCGCACCAGCTCGCCGACGGGCACGCGCATCGCGCGCGCCACGCGCCGCAGGAGGAGGACGGAGATGTTGCCGCGCCCGGCCTCGAGCTGCGCCAGGTAGCGCTCGGAGACGCCCGAGGCCTCCGCGAGCTGCTTGCGCGTCATGCGCTGGGCGTTGCGCCAGGCGCGCACGCGCTCGCCGAGGCGGCCCAGGTAGAACTCATCGTGAGCTTCCTCGGGGAGCGAAGCGGAGTGGGGAGCGTTCATGCACTATAATGCTTGACTGCGATTCTACTGGTGCACTATAGTGAATGTCAATGCGAGTCCACATCCTGGTCGGCACGATGACCGGCACGGCGCAGCTTTGCGCTCAGGAGATGGAGCTCGCCCTCGACGACGGCGAGACCCAGGTCGCGACGCTGATGATGGATCGGCTCGACGCCGCGGTTTTTTCCAGAGACGGGGTGTTCCTCGTATGCACCTCCACTTACGGCCAGGGCGACGTCCCGGACAACGCGCGCGCTCTATACGAGGACCTGAAGGCGAAGCGCCCGGACCTTTCGCACGTGCTCTACGGCGTGTTCGGGCTGGGCGACCGCACCTACGCCGAAACCTTCAATTTCGGCGGCAAGCGCTTCGACGAGCTCCTGGCCGAGCTCGGCGCGCGGCGCGTCGGCGAGCGCCACATGCACGACGCCTCCAGCGGCATCCTGCCGGAGGAGACCGCGCTCGAGTGGTGCCAGGAGTGGCTCGCCAAGGTGAAGGACCGCGTCGCGGCCCGCTGACACGCTGTCGCTTCGCCCGCTAGGGCACACGTTTTGCATGACGCGCGGATATGCGCACCGCGCTCAAGTGGACCGTCGGCGTGGTGCTGGCGCTGCTCGTGGCGCTGGCGCTCTTCATCTCCTTCGGACTGAACACCCTGCGGGGGCCGATTACCCGGGCCGTGAGCAACGCGACCGGCCGCGAGCTGGTCATCGACGGAAACATCCGGGCGGTATGGAGCCGGCTCCACCCGCGCTTTCGCGTGGAAAAGGTGACGTTCGCCAATGCGGACTGGGCCAAGGAGGACTATCTCTTCAGCGCCGACGCGGTGGAAGCCGAAGTCCGCCTGCTGCCGCTCCTGGGCGGATTCGTGGTGCTGCCGCAGGTGCGCCTCGAGGGTGCCGAGGTGAACCTGGAGCAGGACGAGGAGGGGCGGCGCAACTGGATCCTCGATACCCAGCGCGACAAGGAGAAAAAGGACTCGCGGGTGTCCATCGAGCTCCTGACGCTCGACCAGGGCCACCTCAGCTATGCCGATGCGGCGCTCGACATCGACCTCCAGGCCGACCTCAACACCGACCAGACCGGGGTGGTCTTCGCCGTGGTCGGCACGTATCAGGGACTCGACCTTTCGGCCTCGGGGCATTCCGGCCCGGTCCTGTCGCTGCGGGACGAATCCAGTCCTTTTCCGCTGAAAGCGGAAGCCAGGATCGGTGACACCCAGGTAAAAGTGGACGGCACGATTACCGGCCTGGTGGCGCTCAAGGCGATCGACACCCGCGTCTCGGTGAGCGGCAAGACGATGGAGGAGCTCTACTGGATCGTGAACGTGGCGCTGCCTTCCACCAAGCCCTACAGCACCACCGGTCACCTGACCCGGAAAGGCACGTTGGTGCGCTACGACGACTTCACCGGCAAGGTGGGCGGAAGCGACATCGCCGGATCCCTCCAGGTCGACACCGCGGGCAAGCGCCCATTCATGGAAGGTGACCTGCGGTCCAAGGTCGTCGACCTCGGCGACCTCGGCATGATCGTCGGCACCGACGAGCCGAAGGAAGACGGCGTGCTGCCCGACAAGCCGTTCGATCCGGCGCGCTGGGACAGCGTCGACGCCGATGTGCGCATCAAGGCCGGCACCATCCGCCGGCCCGAGCAGCTGCCGCTGCAGAACCTTTCCGCCCGCATCCAGATGAAGGATCGCGTGCTGACGCTGAACCCGCTCGAGTTCGGCATCGCCGGCGGCAAGTTCGCCGGCCCGGTCACGCTCGACGGCCGCAAGGAAGTGATCCGGGCGGACCTGCAAATGCGGGTGCAGAAGCTGCAGCTGGGGCAGCTCTTTCCGACGATCCAGAGCAACAAGACCTCGGTGGGCGACATCGGCGGGCTGGTGGAGCTCAAGGGTGTCGGCAACTCCGTGGCGCAGATGCTTGGGAGCTCCAACGGCAAGATCGGCTTCTTCATGGACGGCGGAGAGATCAGCAAGTTCATGATGGAGCTGGTGGCGATGGACGTGTGGGGCGTCGCGAAGGTCAAGCTGCAGGGCGACAACCCGGTCGACGTGCGCTGCGCAGTGGCCGACTTCACCGTTCAGAACGGCGTGATGAACACCAACGCGTTCGTGTTCGACACTTCGATCGTCAAGGTCGAGGGCGGCGGCACGATCAACCTCAAGAATGAGGAGATGGACCTCAAGCTCAATCCCCGACCCAAGGACTCGAGCGTCGCCTCGCTCAATTCACCGGTCTACGTGCGCGGTACCTTCGGCCATCCCAAGCCGATGCCGGACGTGGGGCGCCTGGCGGCGAAAGGCGTGGGCGCGGTGCTGATGGGCATCATCAATCCGCTGCTCGCGGTGCTGCCGCTCCTCAAGGAGGGCAAGGGCGAGGACAGCCCGTGCAACCAGCTGATGGCCGAGGCGACCAAGCTGAAGAAGGAGGCCGCCCGGGTGCCCGCTACGGCGTCTTCTTCAGACCAATCAGCTGCATCAGGCGCGACAGCGCCGCGTCCTCCTTCGAAACGAGATCGCTGAACTGCGCCGCCGGCAGGAACGCGGGACGCACGCCGAGGTTCTCGGCGCTTTTGCGGAACTCGGGGGACTCCACCGTGCGGCGAATCGCGTCCTCGAGGGCGGCGATCGTCGCGCGCGGCGTGCCGTGCGGCACGGCGATGCCGCGCCACGCCTCGAGTGACACGTCGATGCCTTGCTCGCGCGCGGTCGGCACGTCCGGAAGCGCCGGATCGCGATTCGGAATCAGCGCCGCGAGCAGGCGCACCTGACCTTGTTTCACCGGCGCCGACAGCGCCGCCGGAAGCTGCACCACCGCGTCGACATGGCCGCCGAGGAGGCTCGGCACGACCTGCGCCGCGCCGAACGGAACTTCATTCACTTCGGCGCCGGCGGCGCTGAAGAGGGCCGCGAGCGAAATGTGCGTGTGGCTGCCGATGCCCGAGTGGCCCACGCTCAAGGCCTTGGGCTTCGCCTTGGCCTCGGAGACCAGGTCGTTCAGCGTCTTCCAACGCGCGTCGGCCCGCACGGCAACTACCACCGACTCGACCAGCACCCGTGCCACGGCGTCGAACGCCCGGTAGTCGAACTCGAGCTGGCCGGAATGGTAGGTGGTCGAGATCGAGTTCGAGTTCCACACCAGCGAATATCCGTCCGGCTTCTGCGCCCGCACGTACTTGTACCCGATCGCGCCGCCCGCGCCCGGCCGATTCACGACCAGCACGCGCTGTCCCAGGTGCTTCGCCATGCCGTCGGCGAGCATGCGCGCGGTGACGTCGGCCGAGGTGCCGGCGGGGAAGAGCACCGTGATCTCGAGCGGGCCGCGCTGCGGAAATGCCGGCTCCTGTGCCGACACCGGGGCCGCGAAAGCCACGAGCAGAAGTAGAAGAAGCCTCATGCCAGGATTTCCTTCACTTCAACCCGGCGTCCTTCGCGAGCCGAACGGATGCCCGCCAGAATGACGGCGAGCGAAGCTGTGGCGCGCTCGCCGTCCATTTCGGGCTCGCCGTCGCCGCGCGCCGCGTGCATGAACTCCTCGAGCTCCTCGACCAGCGTGTCGTTCTTCCCGGCCGACACCGGCGTTGCGCTCTTGGTTCCTCGCTTGAGCACGCGCAGCCCCTGGTGAAGATCGTAATAGGCCGTGGCTTCCTTGCCGTAGATGTTCATCAGGTAGTACTCGGATGCGGAGGCGTAGCTCGCATTGAGCGTCGAGAGCGCGCCGTTCTCGTGCTCGAGTACGAGGCTCGCGACGTCCGGATTGTCGCCGGGAAGCACGAGACGCGCGAATTGCCCGCTCACTGCCTTGACCGGACCGAGCAGATACTCGAGGACGTCGGAGTAGTGGATGCCGATCTGCAGCATCACCCCGCCTGGCATGCCCTCCGCGGTGTAGCGCCACGAGTTGAGGTCGATCTGGCCGAGGCGGTCGCGGCTGATGTTTGCCTCGGCGTTCACCAGTTTGCCGAAGGCGCCCTCGGCGATTTGTTTTTTAACCCATCGAAAATGACTTTCCCGCCGCCGTTGATACCCCAGGGCGAGCACGACCTTCGCCTTGCGGCAGGCCTCGGTGAGGGCGCGCGCGTCCGCGACCGTGTTGGCGATCGGCTTGTCGAGGAACACGTGCTTGCCGGCCTCGGCGGCGGCGCGCGTGGTCTCCAGATGCGCGGCGTTCGGCGTGGTATTGACGATCGCCTCGATGGCGCGATCGGCGAGCACCGCCTCGTACGAGGGATAGGCACGACAGCCGTACTTGGCGGCGAACTTGTCGCGCTTGTCCGCCGAGCGGCTGTAGCAGCCGGCGACGACGAGCTTGCCCGAGCGCTTGATCGCGTCGGCGAGCACGTCGGACCACCATCCCATCCCGATGCACGCGACTTTCATTTGCGGGCCTTCAGGCAAGCGCTGCCGCGGCTTCGTGCGCGAGGCGCTCGTCGAATTCCCAATTGCCGCCGGCGACCCCGACCCCGCCGATGCATTCGCCGCCGGCCAGGATCGGGGCGCCGCCTTCCATCGCGGTCCAGCGCTCGGGCCCGGCGGCGAGGGCGAGGCCGAGCGCGTGGGCGACGTCGAGCGTCTGGCCCACCGCGCCTTTGGATCCGGTGCTGCGCCTATTGGACGCCGCGCAGACCGCCTTGGTGGTGGCCGAGTGCACCGTGTGGAACTTGCCGCCTTCCATGCGCTCGAGCGCGAGCAGATGCCCGCCGGCGTCGACCACCGCGACCGTGACTGCGGTTCCGGCTTCCTTCGCCCGCGCGAGCGCGGTGTCGAGCGCCTTACGTGCGCCGGCGGTCGTGAGGCGCTTTCCATCCGCGACGTACATACGTTCCTCCTCGTTATATATTAGTGCATGCGCGTTTCGCATATCGAGCACTTCCTGGTCGCCGCCGACGACATCGACGCCACGCGCGACTGGTACGCACGCGTGCTGGGCATGCGCGCCGGCCCGCACCCCGATTTCGGCTTTCCGGTGCACTGGATGTATATCGGCGAGCTCGACGTGGTGCACATTGGGCCGAGCGCGAAGAGCGCGGGCGAGAACCAGAAGAAGTACCTCGGGAGAACTTCAGGAAGAAGCAGCCAGGAAGCGGGCACCGGCGCGATCGACCACATCGCCTTCCGCGCCACCGGGTTGCGCGCCATGCTGGACCATTTGGAAAAAGAAAAGATCGCCTTCACCAGGCGGCGCGCGAACGGGCAGGCGCTGTTCCAGCTTTTCTTCTACGACCCCAACGGCATCAAGATCGAGCTCAACTACGATGCCGCCGAAGCCGCCGGCATCCAGGCCGAGCTCGTGGCGTCCGACCTTACTCGACGCTGAGGAGCAGCGCGGCGAGGCCGGCGAGGCCGGCAGGCAGCGCGTAGCGCTCGAGCAGTCCCGCCTGGCGGCGAGCGAGCACGCTCACCGGGATGTCGGTGCGCGCCATCGCGTCCTGCGCGATCGACGGGTTGATCCAGCGCAGCCACTGCGGATGGCGCCCGACGCCCATCATGATCTCGTCGACCTGCTCGCGCTCGGCCACCGCGGCGATGCGCTCGGCGGGCCGGCCGACTTCGACTAAAGTGCGCCAGCGAAGCCGCGTGTGCGACAGGGCCTCGATGGCCCTCGCCATGGCGAGCTGGCTGCGCTCCTGGCGCAGCGCGTCGCGTGCGCGCCGGCTGCTGAACTGCGCGATGTGCCGGTGAAACCGCGGCTGGACGTTGAGGAGCAGGACTTCGATCTCCACCCCCGAGGCGGCGAGCGCCTGCAGATGCGCGATCGGAGCGAGCGCCACGGTGGAAGCATCGACCGGAACGAGAACCTTCATTGCACTGCCTCCTTTCGAGCGTCCTGCCGCGCGCCGGCGGCCTTGCGGTTGCGCAGCCAGGCGAGGCCGAGCACGCCGCCGATGATGAGCACGAAGAGCGAAGTCCTGAGACCCGAGCGCGAGTCGAGCAATTCCTGCAGCAGCGGCTCGTCGGCGAGCATCTTGGCGGAGGTCCAGGCGAGCACACCGCCGCCAACATAGAGCAGGCCGGGGAAGCGCTCGAGCCACTTGAGGATCAGGGTCGAGCCCCAGACGACGATCGGGATGCTGATGACGAGGCCGGCGACCACGAGGAGCACGCTGCCGTGGGCCGCGCCGGCCACCGCGAGCACGTTGTCGAGGCCCATCACCGCATCGGCGATGACGATGGTGCGCATCGCGCTCCAGAAGCCGCTTGCCGCGGCGACCTTGTGGTCTTGGCCGCCGTCGTCCCCCGTGAGCAGCCGATAGGCGATCCAGACGAGCAGCACGCCGCCGGCGCCCATGAGCCCGGGAATTTCGAGTAGCCACAGCACGGCCACCGTGAGACTCGCGCGCACCACCACTGCGCCGACGGTGCCCCAAACGATTGCACGGCGCTGCACCGCCTTGGGAAGACTGCGGGCGGCGAGCGCGATCACGATGGCGTTGTCCCCGGCGAGCACCAGGTCGATCACCACGATCGCGGCGAGGGCGGACCAGAATTCGGGGGTGGCGAACATGAGGCCGATTCTGTCGGCCGAGCTGCGGAAAGAAAAATGACGTTGTGCGATGGGATCTATTGCCGATCGCAATGAATGAATCGGGGTCTGACCCCGATTGGCGATTCTTGCTATGATGGGCTTACCCGCAGGGGAGTAGCTTTACGCGGGA
>JBJMWH010000374.1:0-8931 GCA_045810245.1 Burkholderiales bacterium
GTGAAGGGCGTATTCGAGGGCGACAGAATGACAGGCATCGGCATTACCTGCGCGCTGTGCCATTCAACGGTCGACGACAAGCTCCAGCCCGGGATCGGGCGCAGGCTCGACGGCTGGGCGAACCGCGACCTCAACGTCGGCGCGATCGTGGCCGCGGCGCCCGACCTCTCGGCGTTCGCGAAGCTGCTGCAGGTCGACCAGGCGACCGTGCGCAAGGTGCTGACGAGCTGGGGGCCTGGCAAGTACGACGCCGAGCTGTCCTTCGACGGCAAGGCAATGCGTCCGGATGGCAAGAGCGCGGCGACGCTGATCCCGTCGGCGTTCGGCCTGCTCGGCGTGAACAGCCACACCTGGACCGGCGCGTGGGGCACGGTGACCTACTGGAACGCCTATGTCGCGGTCACGCAGATGCACGGCCAGGGAACGTTCTTCGATCCGCGCCTCGTGGACCGGCAAAAATATCCGGTCGGCGCGCGCATCAACGAAGGCAACGTGCGGCCGGCCGAAGACAAGGTGACCGCCAAGCTGCCGGCGCTGCATTACTACCAGCTGTCCCTGCCCAAGCCCAAGCCGCCTGCCAACGCGTTCGATGCCACGCGCGCGAAGCAGGGCGAAGCGCTGTTCAGCGGCAAGGCGCGCTGCGCTACGTGTCACGTGCCGCCGCTCTTCACCGAGCCGGGCTACAACCTGCATACGGCCGAAGAGATCGGGATCGACGACTTCCAGGCGCGGCGCTCGCCCGACGGGCGCTACCGTACCGAGCCGCTGCGCGCGCTATGGGATACGCGCAAGATCCACAAGGGCGGCTACTACCACGACGGCCGCTTCGCCAGCCTCGCCGACGTGGTGAACCACTACGACCGGCACTTGCGCATCCAGCTCACCGAGCAGGAGAAAGCCGACCTCATCGAGTTCCTCAAGTCGATCTGATCTGCGGGGCACCGCGTCAGCGCGGTGCCGTCTGGTCGACCCACGCCACGAGCTCGTCGAGCAGCGTGCCGAGCGCCTGGTTGAGCGCCTGGACCGCGCCCGGAGCATCGAAGCTCGGGGCGCTCGCCGAAGCTGCGAAGCTGCGCCGCCCGACTAGCGTCCTGCGCGCGGGATCGGTCAGCTCCGCGGTCAGCAAGACACGCGCGCTGCCGGGGTCGGCGGCAGCGTCGTGATAGAGCTCCGCGAGATAGGTGTTGAGCACCAGATCTCCGCGCACCGCGCTCGTGACCGTCGCTACGGTACGGAAGGCGCCGCTGCGTTCCAGGCGCGCCGCGAGCACCTCGTCGATCCTGCGGCCCGGAGCCTCGGTCCAGCTGTGGTACTGGTAATACGCACGCATCCCGGGGCCGCGGCTGTACGCGATGCCCTGCGTGTCGTAGAAGCCCGACACCGTGGTCGGCGCGAGCAGCAGCGTGGCCTTGCGCCCTTCCCCTGCTTTCGTGCTCGAGCTCCTCGAATCCTCGAGCACGTAGTAGCGCTGGACATCGCGCGGTCCCGAAGAAATGCAGGCCGCCAGAACGCAGGCGAGCGGGAGCAGCGCCCAACGCGTCATACCCTTCAACGCCTGCCCTCGCCTGGCCCCAGGCTGCCCTCGGGCGGTCCGTACAGGATGCTGCGCGGATCGCCGAGCCGGCGCGCGACCGCGCCCAGCGAGTCCGCGGTGGCGCGCAGCTCCTGGGCGGTCACGCGCAGCTCGACGTCGCCGGTCGCAAGCAACCCATCGAGGCGCTGCGAGACGCGCGCGACGTCGCCGCTCATCTGGCGGATGGAGGCCGCGGCCTCGCGCACTGCCACTGTCGATTCCTCGCCGAGTTTGTCGTAGCGCAAGGCGACCTGGTGCGCGTCCTCGCCGACGCTGCGGCTTGCCGCGCGCACCTCCTCGGCGGCGCCGCCCACGGCTTCCAACGTGCGCTCGAGCCCGGCGAGGCTTTTGTCCGCGTGGGCGGAAAGGCGCTGCAGATTCTTCAGGACCTCGGTGAGCACGCGCTGGTTGTCGGCCGAAAGCGTGGTGTTGATACGCTGGATCGCCTCGTCGGCATGCACCGCGAGCTGACTGACCGATTCGGAGAAATGCTCGAGCTGTGAGGAACCTTCGGCGATCAGCGGATACGCCTCGCCTTCGGGCGTAGCGGTCAGGGGCGGACTGGTCTCGTCGAGGTTCAGCAGCCGGATGCTCGCGATCCCGGTGAGGAGATGGCGCTCGACGACCGCCTGTGTGCTCTGGCGTACGGGAGCGTCTGCGTCGACGCGGATCAGCACTTCCACCGCGCCGGGGCGCCGATTCGAGATGCGGAAGCCGGTCACCGCGCCGACGCGGATGCCGCGCATCTTGACGTCGCTGCGGATCTGCATACCTTCGAGCGACTGATTCACGAAGTAGATCTTGTAGAACCGGTCGTCGCGCTCGTCCCCCGTGCTGCGCAGCCACAGCACCGCGCCCACGATCAGCGCCGCCAGCACCAGCACGGCGGTGCCGACCAGCGTGTACTTTGCTTCGGGTTCCATCAGGATGCCGCCGGTTCCATTAGGACGCCTGCGGCGCAAGCGTCGCGCGCGCCGAGAAGTAGTCGCGGATCCACGGATCGTCGGTTTGCATCACCGCGCTCACCGGGCCGTCGGCGATCACCTTGCCGCGCGACAGGACGATCGCGCGGTCGATGATGGAGAGAAGCGTATCGAGGTCGTGGGTCACGATGAACACCGTGAGCCCGAGGCTCTCCGACAGCACCCGCACGAGGGCATCGAAGGCGCGCGCGCCCACCGGATCGAGGCCGGAAGTCGGCTCGTCGAGGAACAGAATCTCCGGCTCGAGCGCCAGTGCGCGCGCCAGGGCCACGCGCTTGCGCATGCCGCCCGAGAGCGCGGCGGGCGTCTTTGTTCCGACGTCCGGCGCCAGCCCGACGAGCGCGAGCTTGAAGCCGACGAGGGGCGCGATGAGGTCCATCGGCAGGTCGGTGTTCTCCCGGAACGGAACCGCGATATTCTCCGCGACCGTAAGCGAGGAAAACAAGGCGCCGTCCTGGAACAGCATGCCGAAGCGCCGGCGCAGCGCGTTCAGCTCCTCGGCGCCCGAGCGCCAGACGTCGGTGCCGAGCAGCCTGATCGTGCCGCCCGCGGGCCGGATCAGCCCGATCGCCTCCTTCAGCAGCACCGACTTGCCGGTTCCGCTGCCCCCGATGAGCGCCACCACTTCGCCCCGGCCGACCTTGAAGCTCACCCGGTCATGGATCATCTCGGCGCCGAAGCGCGTGACCACGGACTCGACTTCGAGCACCCGCTCCATCAGATGCCCAGGCTCTGGAAGGCGACCGCGAACATCGCGTCGAGCACGATGACCCAGACAATGCTCTGCACCACCGTCGAGGTGGTGCTCTCGCCGACGCTGCGCGCGTCGCGCGCCACGAGCAATCCCATGCGGCAGGCGATCATGGCGATGAAGGCGCCGAATACCGGCGCCTTGGCGACGCCGATCGTGAAAGCGCTCATCGGCAGCACCGCGTGCAGGCGGTCGAGGAATGCAGCGGCGCCGATATCGAGCTGCCAGGCGCCCACCAGCATGCCACCGGCGATTCCCGCCACATCGCCGACGAAGACGAGCGCGGGGAGCGCCACCACGATCGCCACGAGGCGCGGGATCACCAGCACCTGGACCGGGGACAGGCCGAGGGTGCTGATGGCATCGATCTCCTCCTGCACCTTCATCGTGCCGAGCTGCGCGGTAAAGGCAGCGCCCGAGCGCCCGGCGACGATCACCGCGGCGAGCAGCGGCGAGAGCTCGCGGCACACCGCGAGCCCGACGCCGTCGACCACGAAGATGTTGGCACCGTAGCGCTGCGCCTGGACGCCGAGCAGGTAGGCGAACACCACGCCGATGAGGAGGGTCACCAGCGCCACTATGGGGATGGCGTCGAGGCCCACCGCTTCGAATTGAGCCACCGCCTCCTTGGCGCGAAAGCGGCCGGGCCGGCGCAGAAGCGCCAGCGCCTCGAACACGACCACGCCGACGAAGGCGCTGTGCGTCCTCAGCAGCCGTCCCAGCTTGAGCGTGGCCGCGCCGACGCGCTGCACCAGGCCGAGATGCATGGAGCGCGCCGCAGACGGCGGACAAGTCATGCGCTCGTGCACCAGACGCAGGAGCTTGCGGTGCCGCGGATCGAATCCGCGCGCGCTGACCGTGGACTCGGTGCAGCCGACGCCCACGAGGTGGCGGTAGAGGATGAAGCCCGCGGAGGTGTCCAGTTCCTTGAGTCCGCGCCCGTCCACGACGAAGCGCTTGCGCTCGCCGAGCGGCAGTGAGTTCAGCGCCTGCGAGATCGCGCTCAGATGCGCCAGCCGCCACGCGCCATGCAGGTAAAGGACGCTCGCGTCGCCCTCGGTCTGCTGCTCGATCCAGCCCGCTGCGGGATCCATCGTCAGCGCCAGTATAGTTCCAGCCGCGTCCGGCAGGACCGGGCGCGCGCGGCCGCGACTACGACCGCGCTTTGGAGGCTGCGTCCTTCTTCACCGCCGCGAAGGCGGCCTCGGCGGCGCGGCGCACGTGGCGCATGGCGAGCATCGAGGCGAGCTCCTCGTCGCCTTCGATGACCGCGGCGAGGATCTTCGAATGCTCGTCCCAGTCCTGCTGCGCGCGGCGCGCCGTGTTCGCGGCGAATACGAGGCTCGTGCGCTCCCGGAGGATGCGCATGATGTCGCCGAGGATACTGTTGCGGCCGGCCTGGCCGAGCTTGTCGTGGAACTCGCCGTTCAGGCGCACCAGGTCGTCGCCGTTCTTGGACTTCGCCGCGCGGTTGCCCTGCTCGAGCACCTGGCGCAGCTCCTCGACGATCGCGGGGTCGTGGTGGCGCGCGGCCAGCCGGGCATTCAGGCCCTCCAGCGTGGCGCGCACCTCGACGAGATCGCGCGCGACTTCCGGCGAAACCTCCGCGACCGAGGCGCCGCGGCGCGGTTGCACCTCTACCAGCCCCTCGGCGGCGAGCGAGCGCAGCGCCTCGCGGATCGGGATGCGCGAGACGCCGAGCTCCTCGGACAGGCGGTCCTCGATCAGACGGTCGCCGGGCTTGCGCCGGTTGGTGAGGATCGAGCGGCGCAGCTCGTCGGCGACGCGCTGCCCGAGCGACGGATGATGCTTGAGCGTCATTCCGCCATGATGCCGGCGCGCTGCACCACGCCCGCCCAGTGGGTGCGCTTGTCGGCGAGCCACGCCGCCGATTGCCAGGCGTCGAGGCCCGTGGGTGAGTAGTCGGCCAGCCGGTTCTTTTCCTTTACGTCCGGCGCGGCCATCGCGTTCTTCACCTCCCGAGCGAGGACCTGCACGATGTCGTCCGGGGTGCGGGCGGGCGCGAGCAGCGCGTAGGCGAACGAGGCGTCGAAGCCCTGGAAGCCCGACTCGGCCACCGTCGGTACGTCGGGCGCGACCTCCGAGCGCTTCAGGCTCGACACGCCTAGCGCTCGCAGTCTGCCCGACTTCACATGAGGGTACACGCCGGTCGTCACCGCGAAGATGGAGTCGACCTGGCCGGCGACCACGTCGACGATCGACTGGCCGGTGCCTTTGTACGGGATGTGCCTCATGTCGACGCCGGAGGCGGCGAGAAAGTACGCGTATGAAAGATGGCTCGGCGAGCCGTTGCCGCCGGAGGCGTAGTTGAGCGGCTTCTGCTTGGCGAGCTGCACCAGCTCGGCGAGCGACTTCGCCGGCACCGAGGCGTTCACCGCGAGCATCTGGCCGTAGGTCACCGGCACCGAGATCACGGCGAAGTCCTTCGCCACGTCGAACGGCATCGCCTTGTAGATCGACGGATTCACCGTGAAGGTGGTGTCGAGCGCGAACAGCAGCGTGTAGCCGTCCGGGGCGGATTTCGCCACCATGTCGGCGCCGATGTTGCCGCCGGCGCCGGGCTTGTTCTCGATCACGAACGGCTGCTTCAGCGCGCCTGACAGCTTGTCGGTGATGACGCGCGCGAAAGTGTCGAGCGGACCGGGCACCGTGGTGACGACGACGCGCACCGGCTTGCCTGGATATTGAGCCTGCGCTGGCGCGGTCGCGGCGAACAGGCCGGCGGCCGTGGTGACGACGGCGGCGAGCCGCATGCGATGACTCATGTGACGTCTCCTCGGATTGGGTATACGGTTCATTTCTTGATGTCGGCCTCGACCAGCACGGCGTGCTTGGCGCCGAGCAGGTCCTTCAGTGCCTGGAGCGCGGCGAGGCCGCACTTGGTGTCCTGTTCGCCGTTGCCTCCGGAGAGCCCAACCCCGCCAACGACCTCCCCGTCGACCACCACCGGAAAGCCGCCGACGAAAGCGGCGAACCGGCCCTCGAAGCTCCACTGGATGCCGAAGGCTTCGTTCCCCGGAAGCGCCGGGCCTGCGGGCGGGGTGGTGAATAGATGAGTCGAGCGCTTGTGGCCGGCCGCCGTGAAGGCCTTGTTCCAGGCGATCTGCGGGCCGGTGATGCGCGCGCCATCCATGCGCTCGAGCGCGATGGGGTAGCCGCCGTCGTCGACGATGCACACCGTTTCCGGCACCTTCAGCTCTTCGGCTTTCCTGAGCGCAACCTGCGCCATGGCGCGCGCCTCGGCAAGCTCCAGCTTGAACGAGTTCCTCATAGCCCCTGGTAGACCGTCTTGATCTGCGTGTAGAACTCGAGCCCGGCGCGCCCGGACTCGCGGAACGTCGAGGTGCTCGAGCGCTTGAGGCCGCCGAACGGGGCGTTGACGAGATTTCCGGTCGTCGTGCGGTTGATTTTGACCGTGCCGGCCTGGATATCGCGCACGAAGCGGTGCATGTACGTTGGGTTCCTCGTGGCGATGGCCGCGGCGAGCCCGTAGTCGGTGTCGTTCGCCACCGCGATCGCGTCTTCGTAGCCGCTGACTTCGATGATGGCGAGCACCGGCCCGAAGATCTCCTCGCGCGCGATGCGCATCGCGGGCTTGACGTCGGTGAAGATCGCGGGCGCGACGTAGTACCCGTGCGCGTAGCCTTCGCCGGCCAGGCGTTCACCGCCATGCAGGTGGGTCGCCTCCTTCTTGCCGATGTCGACGTAGCGCAGCACCGTATCGAGCTGTCGGCGCGAGGCGAGCGGCCCGATGTCCATCGCCGGGTCCATGCCGCTGCCGATGCGCAGGGCTTTCACTTTTGCGAGCAGCTTCTCGGTGAAGGGCACGCGCACCTGGGCGTGAACCAGCAGCCGGCTGGTGCCGGTGCAAGCCTGGCCCGTGAGCGAAAGGCCGCCTTTCACCGCCAGGTCCACCGCCTTGTCGAGGTCGGCATCCTCCATCACGATGAGCGGGTTCTTGCCGCCGAGCTCCATCTGCGTGCGCGTGGTGAGCGGCACCGAGCGGTGGATGTGCTCGCCCGCCGCGGTCGAGCCGGTGAAGGAAATCGCGCGCACCGTGGCCGGCTCGGTAATGGCTGCACCCACATCGCCCGCGGCGCCCGTAAGGAAGTTGAGCGCGCCTTTGGGCAGCCCGGCCTCGACGAACGCCTGCGCCAGCCGATAGCCGATGAGCGGTGCATCGGACGAGGGCTTGAACACCACCGTGTTGCCGGTGATGAGGGCGGGCGCGATCTTGCGCGCGGGAATCGAGATCGGGAAGTTCCACGGCGTGATGATCGAGACCACGCCGAGCGGCTCGCGCGCGCTGTAGACCAGCATGTCCGGGTCATCGTTCGGGAAGGTCTCGCCCGAGAACGACTGGCCCTCGATCGCGTAGAAGCGCAGCGTCTGCGCCGAGCGCAGGACCTCGTCCCTGGCGAGCGCGATCGACTTGCCCTCCTCGCGGGTC
This sequence comes from Burkholderiales bacterium, assembly GCA_045810245.1. Classification (GTDB taxonomy): domain Bacteria; phylum Pseudomonadota; class Gammaproteobacteria; order Burkholderiales; family SG8-39; genus SCGC-AG-212-J23. The sequence goes on from JBJMWH010000374.1 coordinate 7,779, forward strand.
AGCTCCTCGGCGAACCTGGCGGCGTTCCCCTCGAGGTAGTCGGCGGCGCCCTGAAGCACCTTGGCGCGCCGGGAGATCGGCGTCCTGCGCCACGCATCGAAGGCCCCGGCGGCGGCATTGACCGCGGCCGCCGCATCGGCGCCGCTCGAAGCCTGGAAGCGCCCGACGATGTCGCGCGTGTCGGCCGGATTGCAATCGTCGAAGGTCCGGCCCGTGGAGGCGGCGGCCGGCTCGCCGCCGATCCAGTTCATGAACTGCATGCTCATGCCTGCAGCAGGGCCCGTTCCCCCGCGGGCACCTGCCGTTCGGCCACGTCCAGCTCGGCGAGCGGAAGGTCGTTCACAACGTAGTCGTAGTAGAGCGCCGTGGTGTACGAGAGACGCATCTGCGCGCCCACTTCGCAGATCTTGAGGCAGCGCCGCTGCAGCTCGGGCGTGATGGCGTGCTCGAGCACGATCTGGTAGCCGCGCTCGCCGTGAATCTCGTCGGACACGATGTGCAAGTCGAAGAACTCGACCTCCTGGTCGTTAAACTTGTACTTGTCGCGCAGCGTCGGCGTCTGCTTGCGGTAAATCGACGGCACCTGGGACTCGAGCCCGACCACCAGCCCGGCGACCGCAACGATGGGATCCTCGCGCATCGCGGTGGCATAGCACCAGCTCTGCAGGCCGCGCGTGGTGGCCGACATGTTGTCGGGGTTGGTGACGCGCGCGCGCGTGGTGCCGCAGGCTTCAGCGAAGCGGATCAGAAGATCCGTATGCCGATCGCCACCGATCTCCTCCTCGTACATGTTGTGCAGCAGGAAATCCTTCGCATCCTGGAATTCGTCGGGCATGCGCGCGTAGATGTATCCGAGGTAGTCCGCGAAGGGGCCGACGTAGTGGTAATGGTTCTCGGCCCAGCGCGCGAGATGCTCGCGCGAGAGCTTGCCGCTCGCCCAGGCGACGCTGAAGGGCGCCTTGGTCGCGGCCCGGCTCTTGATCGCGTTTTCGAGGGCGCTGCGGAACTGATCCTGGTTCATGAGCTCGGGCATGGGGGTTTCCTCCGAAGATTGCAACTTTGTATACAATATACTAAGATTTTGCGCCAGGTCAAGACGGCGTTCACTGGAAGGAGTAAAAGGCGGTCCCGGCTGCGGCTGGGGCGTCGTATA
>JBJMWH010000375.1:0-6749 GCA_045810245.1 Burkholderiales bacterium
GGTGCCTGGAGGAAGCCCTCAAAGAACAAAGCGCGCCAGATCCTCGTTCCTAGAGAGCTCGGCCAGCCGGGCGTCGACGTAGCCCGCGTCGATCGCGACCGTGCCGGGGCCGCGCTTGCCCGCCTCGAACGAGATCTCCTCGAGCAGCTTCTCCAGCACCGTGTATAGGCGCCGCGCACCGATGTTCTCGGTGGACTCGTTCACCTGGAAGGCGATCTCGGCGATGCGCCGGATGGCTTCGGGGCGGAACTCGAGCGTGACTCCTTCCGTGCCGAGCAGGGCCTGATACTGCTTCACCTGGCTCGCATCGGTGGAGACGAGGATGCGCTCGAAGTCGTCGATCGAGAGCGAGTCGAGCTCGACGCGGATCGGAAAGCGCCCCTGCAGCTCGGGGATCAGGTCCGAGGGCTTGGCGAGATGGAAGGCCCCCGATGCGATGAACAGGACGTGGTCGGTCTTCACCATGCCGTAGCGCGTCGACACGGTGGTTCCCTCCACGAGCGGCAGCAGGTCGCGCTGCACGCCCTGGCGCGACACGTCCGCGCCGTGCACTTCGGAGCGGCTCGTGATCTTGTCGATCTCGTCCAGGAACACGATGCCGTTCTGCTCCGCGTTGGCCACCGCCCGGGTCTTGAGCTCGTCGTCGTTCACCAGGCGGCCCGCCTCTTCCTCGACGATGAGCTGCAGCGCCTCGCGGATCTTCATGCGCCGCAGCCGCTTGCGGCCGCCGCCGAGGTTGGAGAACATTCCCTGGATCTGCGAGGTGAGCTCCTCCATCCCGGGCGGCGCGAGGATCTCCATCTGCGGCTGCGCCGCAGACACCTCGATGTCGATCTCCTTGTCGTCGAGCTCGCCTTCGCGCAGCCTTTTCCTGAACTTCTGGCGCGTCGCGCTTTCTTCCTCGGTGCCCTTGAAGCCCACCAGTACGTCGAGGATGCGGTCCTCGGCGGCGTCCTCGGCGCGCGAGCGCACACGCTTGACCGCCTGCTCGCGCGTCTGCTTGACGCTGATCTCGACCAGGTCCCTGACGATCGTGTCGACGTCGCGGCCGACGTAGCCGACCTCGGTGAACTTGGTCGCCTCGACCTTGATGAACGGCGCGTCGGCGAGCCGTGCGAGGCGCCGCGCGATCTCGGTCTTGCCCACGCCGGTGGGTCCGATCATCAGGATGTTCTTGGGCGTGATCTCCTGGCGCAGCGGCTCGGCGACCTGCTGCCGCCGCCAGCGGTTGCGCAGCGCGATCGCCACCGCGCGCTTCGCTTTTCCCTGCCCGACGATGTATTTATCGAGCTCATGCACGATCTCCTGGGGAGTCATGCCGCTCATTCCAGGACCTCAATGGTCCTTTGATGATTCGTATAAATGCAAAGATCGGCCGCAATCGCCAACGACTTCTCCACGATCTCGCGCGGCCCAAGCTTGGTATTTTCCAGCAGCGCCTTCGCCGCGCTCTGCGCAAAAGGCCCGCCCGAGCCGATCGCGAGCACGCCCTGCTCGGGCTCGAGCACGTCGCCCATGCCGGTGATGATGAGCGAGTGCTCGCGGTCGGCGACGGCGAGCATCGCCTCGAGGCGGCGCAGGATCCGGTCGGTGCGCCAGTCCTTGGCGAGCTCCACCGCGGAGCGCATCAGGTTGCCCTGATGCTTGTCGAGCTTCGCCTCGAAGCGCTCGAACAGCGTGAATGCGTCGGCGGTGCCGCCGGCGAACCCGGCGAGGATCCGGTCCTGGTAGAGCCGGCGCACTTTCTTCGCGCCGCCCTTGACGACGACGTTGCCGAGCGTCACCTGGCCGTCGCCGCCGAGCGCGACCTTGCCGTCGCGGCGCACGGAAAGAATGGTGGTGCCATGGAATGCTTGCATGGGATCGGAGCCTGATATCTGGACCCGGTATCTGGAGCCGGGATCGAGGATATCAAGGCTACACCCGTTCGCTGCCGTGAACCGCCGTGCGCGAGGTCCCCGCCAGCAGGAGGACGCCGAGGAGCGCCATGACGCAAACGATCAAAGGCCCCGCGGGCAGATCGGTGATTGCCGAAGCGAAAAGCCCGGCCGCGTAGCCCGCCGCGCCGATGCCATAGCATGCGGCGAGCCGTCCGCGCGAAAGCCTGCGCGTAGCGAGCGCGGGAACGATCAGCGTGGCGAAAACGAGGTACAGCCCGACGAGCTGCACCGAAAGCGTCACCGCGCAGGCGAAGACCAGGTAGAAGCCGCTGCGGCGCATCCTGCCGCGCAGGCCGAACCAGAGCGCGAGGATCGCCGCCGAGAGCAAGCCGATGATCGGGAGCTGCGCCGAAGGGACCCACAGGATCTGCCCGATGAGGAGATCCTTGAGATGCTCCGCCCCCCGCGGATTCGCGGCGAGAAGCAGGATCGCCGCGTTCGCAGCCACGATGAACGTCACCCCGATCACCGCTTCCTGCACGTCGGGCCAAAGCTTTTCGGTCCAGTTGAGAAGCAGCGCGCCGCCGAGCGCCGCGCTCAGCGCCGCGGCCTGCACCGCGATGCCCTGCGGCTCGAAGCCAAGCCAGTCGGCGAAGATCACGCCCAGGCCGGCGATCTGCGCCACCGCAAGGTCGATGAACACGATGCCGCGGTTCAGTACCTGCATGCCGAGCGGCGCATGCGTCGCGGTCACGAGAAGTCCGGCGACGAGCGGTGCCCAGACAATGCCGGGATCGAGGCTCATTTCACGACGGTCAGCAGACGGGCGAGCGTATCGTCGTACAGGCCGAAGAGGTCCTTTGCGGCATCGGTCCCGCCGACCGTGTAGGGAACCGTGATGGCCGGGATCTTTGTGCGCTCGGCCAGCCACTCGGCGGCGCGCGGCTCGTTGTACGCCGCGCGGACCACCGCCTTCGCCGGTGTGCGCTTCAACTGCTCGAGCAGCTCGTTGAGGTGCGCCGTGCTCGGCGGCAGTCCCGGCTTGGGCTCGAGCGCGCCCACCTCCTGCATGCCGAGCCAATTGAGGAGATAGCTGAGGTTCTTGTGATAGACCACCACGCCGATGCCCTTGAGCGGCGCGCCGAGCTTCTGCCAGCGCGCCTCGGCCTCGTTCCACCGGTCGAGGAAAGCCTTGGTGCGATCTCGAAAGACGGCGGCGTCGGCGGCATCGAGGCGCGCCATGCGCTCCCCGAGCGCGGCTGCGACGAGCGCCACGTTGCGCGGGTCGAGATGAAGGTGGGGGTTGCCGTCGGGATGCACGTCGCCGAGCGAGCGGTCCACGCTCGAAGGCTTCTCGATGAGCGGCACCGCGCTCGCTGCCTCGAAGTAACCGCGCTGCCCGGGCTGGATCTTCGGGTTGCCCGACTGCTGCTGGACGAGCGGCAGCCAGCCGATCTCGAGCTGGGCGCCGTTGCAGACCATGAGATCAGCGCTGCGCGCGCGTGCGATCAGGCTCGGCCGCGCCTCGATGCGGTGAGGATCCTGCAGCGCTGTGGAAGCAACGTAAACGTTCGCCTTGTCGCCGCCCAGCTCTTTTGCGAGCGAGCCCCATTCGGGCGTGCACGCGAAGATGTTCAGCGCAGCGAGCGCGGCCGGGGAAGCCGACAGCAGCAGAAGAATCGCGGCGATGAATTTCATGGCGTTCCTAGAATTTGTGCGCGCCGTGCGCGCCCAGGCTGAGGATGTACTGGAGAAGCAGCTGGTTGTCGGTCAAGTCGGCGCGCGACTTGTCCAGCGCGTACTGCAGGCGGAAGCGGCTGAACTCGGTGAGGCTCCAGTCCACCATGGCGGTATTGCGTGTCGGGTTGTAGTCGGTGAACAGGAGCGGCGCGTCCTGCGCCGTGAGGCCGAGGCCGTTGGTCACCGTTCCGTGGTCGAGGCGGTCATAGCGGTAACCGACGCGCCAGCGCGGCATGAACTGGTATACCGCTTGCAGGTACCCGCCCGATTGGCGGCTCGAGTAATCGCCGCCCGAGGTGTTGAAGGTGAGCGCTCCGGATTCCTCGCGACGGAAGTACTCGCCTTGCAGCTTCAGGTTGATGACCGAGGAATTGCCGTTCGGGGCCCACTTGAGGATGAAGTCGGCGATCCATGTGCGGCTGTCGCCGGTGAAGGACTGGGTCGCGTTGAGATCCGTGAAAGCCCGGTCCTGCGGCGAAGCGCCCAGGTACGAAAGGCCACCGCGCCACGCAATGCTTTCGCCGATGTCGCCGCCCAGGTGCCCGAACAGGCTCCAGGCATTGGCGCCATTGCGGTTGTTGTCGGTCGCGGGAAAGCTGCGTCCGCGCCCGAGCTCGGCGCCGAGCTCGACGAAAAGCTCCGTCGGCGCAAGCCAGCGCAGCTGCACGCCGTCGTCGTTCAGCCGGCCGCCGAGGAACGCCTTGTAGGCGAGCGGCGCGTCCTGGAAGTCCCAGGCATGCTGGTGGATCTCGTTCTGGTAGCCGATGCCGGACAGGAACCGCCCGCCCTTCAGCGTGAAGCCGCGGCCGAGGGCGAGTGTTTGGAAGAACGCCTCCTCCACCTCGATCTCGTTCTCCGGCGTGAGCGCGGCCGCGAGCTGGCCACGAAAGTACGGATCGACGTTGCTCGTGATGAAGAGCTCCGATTCGCCCAGGCCGAAGCCGCGCGGCGCCGGCTGGACCTCGCCGCCGGAGGGCGCAAAGCCGGTGATCTGGTAGGTATTCGGATCGAGCGAGCTGCGCGCGGCGGTGCCCTGAAGGATGAGCGAAATGTCCGGGTTGAACGCGTTGGATCCGCCGGGGCGTCCGGGTTGCGCTGGCGGCGGTGGCGCAGGCGCCGCGGCTGCTTGCGGCTTGCCGCTTTTCGCCTCCGCTTCCTGAACGCGCTTTTCCAGCTCCTGCACCTGCTGCTGGAGCTGCCGCAGCGCTTCGCGCAGCTTCGAAAGCTCTTGGTCCTGCGCCCGGGCCGGAACGACCGCCGCGGCAAGCGCCGCGGCGCACCACCACTTCCAGAACATGTCTTGCTCCTCTGAACGATGTCCGATGCGCGCGGTACGACCAGGCGCGCCCTGGGACCGACTCAGAGAAGGACCGGGGGACCCTGCGCGAGAAACGGCGGCGCTTCGGATGCGCGCGGCGGCGATGCTGAAAAACGGAAGGAGTGCCGATCAGTCGCCGGCGACTCGAACAGGGCCGGAGAATGCGCGGCACACGCGGTAAGCGCAGCGAGGGCGTCGCACAACTTGGAACCGTCGGGCGCCTGCTTGCCGGGATGGGCGTCCCCGAGATGGACCAGGCCGCCTTTCGAATCGACGTGCTGAATAGGGTGCTGCAGAGCCGCCTGCCAGCCGGCAAGCAGCGCCGCGGCGAGTAGCAGCCGGGCGAGCAGGGCTCTCAGCTCAGTTGGCGTGGGCAGCGTCGGCCTGGCCGGTTTTCAACACGGGGCGACAGTATTTGCCCAATCCGGCGCCTTTGCAATCCCGCGAACGGCGATCGGTCCTATTTGGCGAGGCATTCCTCCATGCCGGCGATGAAGATGTCCTTCGGCAGCTTCTTGCCGATGAACACCATGATCGACTGCTTCTTCTCGCCTTTTGCCCAGGGCTTGCCCATGTCGCCGCCCATCATCATGTGCACGCCCTGGAACACCACGCGCCGCGGGTTGCCTTTCATCCATAGCACGCCCTTGTAGCGCAGAAGGTCCGGGCCGTAGACCTGGATCATGCCGGAAAGAAACTGCTCGAGCTTCTGCCCGTCAAAGGGCTTGGCCGACTTGAACACGAACGACTCCACCTCGTCGTGGTGCTCGTGGTGGCTGTCGACGAGGAACTCGGGGTCGAGCTGCAGGATCGCGTTCAGGTTGAAGCCGCGGATGTCGAGCACCTCCTCGATCGGCGCGTCGCCGAAGTGCACCTTCTTGATCGGCGCCCGCGGATTCATCTTCCTGATCCGCTTGATCAGCGCCTCGGTGTCCTTCTCCTCGGCGACGTCGGTCTTCGAAAGCAGGATCTTGTCGGCGAAGCCCACCTGCTCCTGCGCCTCGTGGAACTCGTCGAGCTGCTTCGGCGCGTGCTTGGCGTCGACCAAGGTGATGATCGAATCGAGGAGATAGTAGTTGCCGATCTCCTCGTCGGTGAAGAAGGTCTGCGCCACCGGGCCGGGGTCGGCCATGCCCGTGGTCTCGATCACCACGCGGTCGAACTTGAGCTTGCCTTGGTCGCGCTGTTCCTTGAGCGACCCGAGGATGCGGATGAGATCGCCGCGCACCGTGCAGCAGATGCAGCCATTGTTCATCTCGACGATCTGCTCGGCGCCGGTCTCGATGATCTCGTTGTCGACGCCAATCTCGCCGAACTCGTTCTCGATCACCGCGATGCGGTGGCCGTGGTCCTCCTTCAGGATCCGATTGAGCAGCGTGGTCTTGCCGCTGCCGAGGAACCCGGTGAGGATCGTCACCGGCACCATGTTGCTGTCTTCCATGACTGCTCCTGGGGAAGGGCGGGATTATAAATCGACGCCAAAAGCCTCGACCAAACCAAATCAGGGACAGACCACGTTTATTTCTCCCTCAACAAGTCGAGCTGCCCCTCCATTACGTCGCTCGCGGAAGGCCGTCCCGCTTGACCCCTCTCCACGCGCCGACCGAGCTTATGCGCCATCATCTTCCTGAACGAGGGGTCTCCCAGCACATACCCGGCGTTCGTCGCTACGCGAATGCCCTCTAACTCCTTGCCCTGAACCAGGCGAAAAAGGTCGCGATAGACCGCCTGCCGCTCTTCGCGCGTACTACCCAACCGGACGTACTCGTGGTGCGGCGTTAGAAGCTCCGAGTGCTCACCAAGGGCATTGG